>JAYTVG010000833.1:0-3707 GCA_043744135.1 Deltaproteobacteria bacterium
CGATGTTGTTGGCGCTGCACCTCGCAGACGAACTGGCGGAAGAACGTGAGCGCGCCGCCGGCATTCGCCGAGAAATCCGCACCCGCACCGATGCGCTGGTGGCGCGGCTCAACGAAGCCCTCGATTGCACTGTTCACCTTCCAGGGTCCGTGAATGCCGTCAGCGCGAATGTCGGCGGCACGGCTGTCACCAAAAGCAGCAACGAGCGCGAGCTTGAACACGCACAACACGCGACCGACCGGCAACGCCGGTGATCGTGCACGCGCGTCGGATCCGTTGCGCGCACGCTTTGCAGGCACGCGCTTTGCTGTGTCTTAAGTAAGGGACGCGCGGCGATCGCGCAGCGCACCGTCTCGCGTCAGTGTCATGGGCGACACTCAATGGAGCGCTGAATGAAAAATCTGCGAACGCACGTGGGGGCCAACGACGCCAACGCTCGCGCTGTCTTGTTTCGACGCACTCGCGATCATGGCGGGTTCGGCGTGTCCGTGTTGCTCGCATTCGCGGCCGCAGTCGGATGCCTGCCTGCACCGGCGGTGGTGCCTGCGGCGTTTTGCGCGCGCTGCGACACGTCAAACCCACTCAACCGGGTGCTTTTGCCGTCCTTCGCAGCTGCGCACGTTGAGCCCCACGTCGCTGGTGGCGCTGAGATCTGCGCGCGCTTGGCGGTCGACGTCCTCGGGCGCACCATGGACGCAGCCGAGGCACACTCGACCTGTGATGGCGCGGATCTCGACACTGTCATCGTGCAGATGCAAGGTACCGAGGGCTATCGCGTGACGAGCGAGCGCCACTGGGCGGACCGATTCGGCCTCAACGACGTCATCACCGATTGGCGCTATTTGAAGGATCTTTTCGACACGGTGGACGCGCTTCACGCGGGGACGCTGCGCTACGACGAGTTCGCGATCGCAGCGATGGCGTCGCCCGCGCTCAACCTCGGTGACTTCGACGTGCGCGGTCGCGTGCGACGCATCTTTCGTTCGTTTGTGGGCCGCGCCGCCTCGCAGGCCGAGGAGATCGAGCTGGGCGCGCTGTTTCGCCCGTGGCTGATTGGCCAAGAACCAGACCCAGATTTCCCGATGATCACGCGCAATCACGCGTACATCTTGCCTGGGCTGTGCGCCCCGCTCGCGCGCTGCAGCACCACGTTGTTTGGGGGCGCTACGCTGGACTTCGGTGCCGTCGCCGACCCCTTCGCACCCATCTACGTCGAAGACCTCAACGCGCAACAAGCCGCCGCGCTGCGTGTGCCTGGTGCGTTGTTGGTCGCGCAGCCGTTTTTTGCCGAGGCTGCCGCGGACGAAATGCTCAACCGCTACCTCGATTGGGACGACGGTGAGCGCAGCATTCGCACGCCCGGGTTCTTGTTTCCGCAGGTGCGTCAGGTGCTCGCCGACTACCTCACCGAGACGGGTGACTACCCCGGCGCCGAACGCATGGTGCTGACAAGCTGGCTGTACACGCAGACCACGGCGGTTGGCGACGGTATCGATGTAGCCGCTGCCGACGACTACACAGCACTGCCGTCGCCGCTGCTGGTGGGCCCATCAAAACCGCTGGCCGCCGAAGTCTGGCTGGCAGCAGCAGCGCACCTCAACAGCGACGACGTCGGTGCGTGTGACTACCGTTACGGTGACGGCTTCCCGTATTTTTTGCTGCTCAACGCGCTCGGCTACACGCCGGCGTACTCCGCCGCCGTCACCCAGCTGCATGCGCTGCGCGACGATCGCGTGCCGCTCGTGACCTTGACAGGCGTCAGCACGCTTGACTTACGTTTTTTAAACGATGCGCGCCTGCTTGGGGGCTGCCCGGGATTTCAAGCGGTGCGCCAACGCGCAGACGGCGTGTCGTACGCGCTGTTGCAAGAAGGGCTCGCAACGCGTTTTTGCGACAGCGCGACAACCGCGCGCCCAGCCGGTGCGATCACCGCGCGCAGCGTCGTGCAACATCAAATCCCATTGTTGCTTGGTCGCGACGCCACTGATGACGATGTCGCAGCGATTGAAGCCGCCAGCGCGTGCGGCGCCGGCTGTGACGACGACGAGCTCGTGAACAAAACCTGCATCAGCATCCTCGGCAGCGCTGAATTTCTCTTTCGCTAACACGGGGCACGCCATGTCGACACCTCCACGCTTCTTGTCTCGTCGCACGTTGTTGAAGGCCTCCGCAGCGTCGTTAGCCGGCCTGGCGGTCGCGCCCACGTTGCTGTTGTCCAAGCGCGCCCGCGCGGCGACCAGCGCGTTTGGTGCGGTGCGCCACGTGTTGGTGCTGCACGCACAGGGCGGATTTCGCTCGCACGCGACGTTTAATGCGGTCGGCAGCTTTCAGCACAACCCGTTTGGCAGCCAGGCCGCCGCGGACGGCACACAGTGGGCGCTCGGCGCCGCGTGCGGCAACGTCGGCTACAGTTGCGCGCTCGGCAGCGTGCCGTCGTTTGCCAGCATCACAAACGAGGTCGCTGTGCTCGCGTGCGTCGACCACATTCCCGGCGGTGCAGCCGTGGTCGACCATGTCGAAGGCCATCGTCGCATGAGCACCGGGATCGCGCGCGGTTCCAACGGTTTGCTCAGTGTTGTCGGCGCACACCACCCGCTGTACGCCGACGGCTTTCGCGGCGACATCCTGCCTCCCGTGGAGATCCGCGCGACCGACATGGGTCTCGGCTCTGGCGACTACGCGCAGCGACGACCACTCACGCTGCTGGGTGCACAAGCGGCCGCCAACAACGTCCCACCGGTGGCGTCGGGGTGGCACAGCGAAGCACACCGCCAGCTGGACGAACGGTTCTTCGCACGTCGTTCGCGGGCCTACGCGAAGCGGTTAAAGAATTTTCGCACGTCAAAGCAAAATGCGGGGCTGTTCGCGGCTGCTTTGCAAGATCCGCTGCTCGACGTGCAAAACGCCCCCGGGGCCACCGACGCCGGCGTCGACAACGCGACGCTGTTGGCGGTGCTTGGAGATCACGATCTGTCGAGCATCGGCGACCCACAAGGTGGGCAGTCGTGGGGCGCGGATGTCGCCCTTGCACTGCGCACCTTCGCGCGCGGCTCGCCGATCGCGGTGGTGACGCGGTCGATCTACGACATGCACGACGTGGAGCGCGACGCGTACGGCGCACGCACGCAAGACTTGGTGCGTCAACTCGCCGGGCTAAATTTTCTGCTCAAGCGCATGGCGCATCCCGACGGCGGCACGTACTTTGACAAGACGCTCGTCGTCACCGCGTCGGAATTTTCACGCAACAACACGTTTGAAGACAGTGGCTTTAACTCAGGCAACGGCAGCGACCACGTGCCAGTGGGCGACGGTCCCGCGCGCAACCAAGCGCTCGCCGTCATGGGTGGCGTGGTGCGAGGCGGCGTGATGCTGGGGCGCACGGACGACGCCATTGACGCGCTCGAAGGCACCGTCGCGTCGAGCGCCGTGCTGGCGACGATCCTCGATGTGCTCGGCATAAACCCCGACGGTTTGATGAGCGCGGCGCCCATCGCGGAGTTGTTTTCATGATGCGCGCCAACCAAACGATTGCTGCGATCGGCGTCTGCGTTGGTCTGCTTGCGTGCGCGCAACCGACGTCGTCGCGCGACAGACAGGCAACGCCGCAGCAAGCGCTCAGCTTGAAGGCGCAAGCGCAAAGCAGCTTTCCGCGCATCATCGACATGCACCAAAAGATCGTCGCGCGCAGCTGCGCACCCAACACGGGT
>JAYTVG010000834.1:0-13043 GCA_043744135.1 Deltaproteobacteria bacterium
CGAGACCGACCCAACCGAGAGCGACACGGACGGTGATGGCTTGCTCGACGGCGTTGAAGATGCGGACCACAGCGGCGAGCAAAACGGCGATGAAACCGACCCGCGCGAGGCGGACACCGACAACGGCGGACAAAACGACGGCGACGAAGTGGCTGCAGGCCTCGACCCAACCGACGCTAGCGACGATGACAACGACGGCGACGGCATCCCCAATGCGATCGAAGACACTAACGGCAACGGTGATGTCGATAGCGGCGAAACCGACCCTAACAACGCTGATACCGACGGCGACGGCATTGATGACGGAATCGAAGACACCAATCACAACGGCGATGTCGACGACGGTGAGACCGATCCCGCTGCGACCGATAGCGACGGCGACGGGCTCGACGATGGGCAAGAAGATGCGGACCACAAGGGCGAACAAAACGGCGACGAAACCGACCCTGCAAACGCCGACACGGATGGGGGCGGCGAAAACGATGGAGCAGAGGTCGCCGCCGGTCGCGATCCCCTTGACCCAAGTGATGACGGCGGCAGCGGCAACGGTGACACCGACGGCGACGGCATCCCAGACGCCGTCGAAGACGCCAACGGCAACGGCATCGTTGACGACGGTGAGACCGATCCCAACGACAGCGACAGCGATGACGACGGGTTGTTAGACGGCGAGGAGGACAGCAACCACAACGGCAACCTCGACGCTGGCGAAACCGATCCGCTGCACGGGGATACCAACAAAGACGGCTTGAGCGACGCGCTCGATCGCAACCAGGATGGCGTTGCAGACGGGATCAACGTCAGTGGCTCAGGTTTGTCGAGTTGTGCAAGCAGTGACATCGGTGGCGGCGCGACTTGGCTGGGCGGGTTGTTGCTGGTTCGCTTGCGGGGTCGGCGCAAAGCTTCGTAACTTGTAACTGGCAATCAAAAATCCCCTCATCGCTGAGGGGATTTTTTTGCCGCCCACGTCGTTTCGCGCGTCGCTACAGGTCAGCGAACTTGTTGGTTGCGCAGATGAGGCCGTCGATGATGCCGGCTTCACTCGACGCGTGGCCTGCCGCGCCGACGATGTGGAGCTCGGCGTGCGGCATCGCTTTTTTGAGATCCCATGCGCTTTTGGCGGGGCAAACGACGTCGTAACGTCCTTGCACGATGGCACAGGGGATATCGCCGAGGTTGCGGGCCTCGTCCAATAAGTGCGCGTCGCTCGGCAAAAAGCCACCGTTAACGAAATAGTGCGCTTCGATGCGCGCGAGCTGGCGCGCGAACAAATCACCCGCGCAGCGCGCGATGAGGCCTTCATCGGGGACGAGTTTTGATGTGCTGCCCTCCCAGACACTCCACGCGCGCGCCGCCTCCGCTTCCACGCGCGCGTCGTTGCTGGTCAAGCGCTTGTAGTACGCCTGCAGCATGTCGTGGCGCTCGTTGGTCGGGATGGGCGCAAGGTAGTGCTCCCATGCGTCTGGGAAAATCCAGCTCGCGCCGTCTTGGTAAAACCAATCGATCTCGGCCTTGCGCAACAAAAAGATCCCACGCAACGTCAGCGACCGAGTGCGGTCGGGGTGTAACGAGGCGTAGGCGATCGCGAGGGTGCTGCCCCAGCTGCCGCCAAACACGTGCCAGCGCGCGATTTCCAAACGGGAGCGGATCGCTTCACCGTCGTTGACCAAGTCCCACGTGGTGTTTTGTTCGAGGCATGCGTGCGGCGTGCTTTTGCCCGCGCCGCGTTGATCAAACAGCACGATGCGGTAGCGCGCGGGATCAAAATAGCGACGGTGCATGGGGTCCAGGCCGCCACCTGGACCTCCATGAAAAAACAACACCGGCGTGCCTTGCGGGTTGCCGCATTGCTCCACGTAGATCTCGTGCAGGTTTGACACCTTGAGTCGGAAGGTGTCGTACGGTTCGATGGCGGGATAAAGCGAACGCATGCGACGAGCTATAGCAGGACCGCCCCATCAGCGAAGCGCGCGATCGCCCTTGAGCTGCGTCAGCGGTTGTTTGTGGCGCCACGCAGTCCACACCGCGCCGTCGACCGCGACCGCGCCGTCGCTCGGATCGGCGTCCCATGCACAACGCGCCAGCGCCGCGTCCCACGTGGGCATATGTTCGACACCGACGTAGCCCTGGGTGTTGTTGGTCTCAAAGATGCGCTCGTGCTCGTCCAAAAACAACACCGACGCGACGCCGAGGTGGCCGACGGGCGCGTCTTTAGGCCACGCGTACGCGACGTAACGACGCTCCGCGAGCTCGGCGCTTGGCGGCACGAACACAGCGAAGCAGTAGTTGTCGACGACAGACACCGCACCGTGAGCACCCTCGACGACGCGACCAAAACGCGGGTGCAGCGGCGGGTTTGGCAGCACACCGCTGGCGACGGCTTGTGTGCCCGCCATTTGCGCCAAGCTGCCGGCAGAGCCGATGCCGTCGTGGTCGGGGTCGATGAACGCGTAGCTGCGCATGGCGTCTTGCGCGACACGGATTTCGCGCAACTTATACACGGCGTCTTTGATTTGATCGTTTTGCCCTGCTTCAACGACGCCGGGCGCCGCTTGGGTGATCGTAAAACGCAGGGCCCCGATGGTGGACGCGACTGCAGCGATGGCGATGGCGACCATCGCGCGCGTGCGCAGCGTACCGGTCAAGCTCGACGACGACACCAGCCCGACGACCAGCGTCGCGACGCCGACGAACAGCGCGGCCTTCGTGAACACCACGCTCAAAGCGCCACAGACCGCACACACAATTGACGCCGCCAACCACATCGACCGGTGCTTAGTGCAGTCGGCACCGATCGAGAAGCACGGGCGACTGCGGCGCACTGCCGCACCGCGTTGCGGTTGACGCACGCGCACGGATCGTTAACGTCAATGTGAGGTCATTGATGAGCGAAGCAGCCGCACAAGCGATCCCAATCGATGGACAGGCGAACACGGGCGCTGCGCGATCGCATGGTCTCGCGCTGGTCCGCGACCTCGTCGAGCTCACCAAACCTCGCATCTCAGCGATGACGGCTATCGTCGCCGGCGGCGCGATGATTCTAGCGCCGGGACACATCAGCGTCGTTAAGGGCGTGATCGCATTGTTCGCGATGGTGCTCGCGGTCAGCGGCGCGGGCGCGCTCAACATGGTGCTGGAAAAAGACGTCGACCGCTTGATGGATCGCACCAAGAACCGACCGCTCGCGACCGGCCGCGTCGACGTTGCGTGGGGCGTCGTTGTGGGCGGGCTGCTGTCGGCGCTCGCGCTGCCGCTGTTGTACGCTTCGGCGGGCGCGGTGTGCTGTGCGCTCACGGCATTTTCGTTGTTCACCTACGTCGGCGTGTACACACCGATGAAGCGCACCAGTCCGTGGTCGCTGGTGGTAGGTGCCGTGCCCGGCGCGATGCCGGCGCTGATGGGCTCAAGTGCCGTCAGTCAAACGCTCGACACCGTCGGCGTCGCGCTGTTCGTCACCGTGTTTGTGTGGCAGCTGCCGCATTTCATCGCGATCAGCATCTACCGTCAGCGCGACTACGACGCGGCGGGGCATCAAGTGTTCCCGACGCGATGGGGCCTTGAGTGGTCAAAGGCGATAATCGTCGCCACCACCGCGGTGCTGGTGGCATGGGGGGTGGCCCTGTGGCCGCTCGGCTTGGGCTCACCGATGTTCGGTTTCGTCGCGCTCACCGTCGGTGGGTGGTTTTTGGCGATCGCGATGAAGGGCTATGCGACGGCCACCGAAAGCAGTGCGTGGGCGCGGCGGGTGTTTTTTGGCAGCCTCGTGTACCAAACGGTTTTGTTCGCTGCACTCGCCCTCGACTACATCGTCAACCGTTGGTTTTTCGCATGACGGTGAGCACCTCGGTGTCAAGGGAGCAGTCCGACGCGCCGCGTAAGGCGCCGTTCAAATATCCTTGGCTGGTGGGCTTTTTGATCGGTGCGGCGGTCTTGACCGTGTTGCCGATGATCGCGACCAAGACGCTGCGCGCGCCACCACCGCTGGGCCCGTTGGGAGCATGGTCGCTGGTCGACCAATGGGGCAAGCCGATCAGCAACGACACGCTCAAAGGGCAGGTGTGGATCGCGAGCTTCTTTTTCTCGCGCTGCCCAAGCGTGTGCCCACAGCAACAAAAGGACATGGCGAGCCTGTGGCCACATCTAGAGGATCTCAAAGATCGGGTCCACCTCGTCAGCTTCAGCGTCGATCCAGACTTCGATCATCCTGAAGTTCTCAATGCCTACGCGCGCAAGCTCGACGCGGATCAAACGCATTGGTCGTTTGTGACGGGACCCAAAGACGCACTCAAGACGCTGCTGATCGACAAGATGCGCGTCGACATGGGCGACCGCCGTGAACTCGCTGGCAGTCCCGAGTTGTTTGATATCTCGCACGCCAATCGCTTCGCACTCATCGATCAAAACGGCGACCTGCGGGGATTTTGGGAGACCCACGCCGAGGGACGCGGCAACTTGATTAACGCTGCGCGGCTGTTGGTGAAGCGCGGGCCTAAGGTTTAAGTTTGTTCGCCGCTGGTGCGTGATCGATGTCATGCGCCGGGCTTTGGGATCTGGGCGGTTGCGTGTGGTGCGTCGTAGTTTCTTCACCCACGCGTCAGGAACTATGATGTCCACTCGCATTGATGGCCCGGTTGTCCCGCCACGCCCACTCGACGCCTCCAAGGCGCTTCCCGTCGCTTCAACCATCGCTTCAACCGTCGCTTCAACCATCGCTTCAACCGTCGCGCCTCACGTGGTGCATCCGCCGGCCGACGCCGTGGATGCGCGTTACGCTGCGTATGTGCAAGCCGCGGTGTTAGGGGGAGCGCCTGACGTCGGTGCGCTGCCACGCGGCGGCGCTAGCTTCAACGCCTTGAGTGTGCGGGCGTCGTTCGTGTTGGTGCCGCCCGCGCACGTCGTCGTCGGACAGATCTTGCCGACGCGAGGCGCGCAGTTTGCGCAGCGACTGCACGTGCCGTCGTGGCACGAGGCTGAGCCGGCCCAGCTGAACACGGCGCGGCTCGGGCTCGATGGCAACTATGAATGCACCTACGCCATCAACCTCAAGGGCACCCACAAGCCGCTGGTGTTGATGACGGTGGTGGCGGATGCCTCGGGCGACTTCGTGGCCGGCAATTTTTGGCGCACGCACCACGCGGAAGGCGCTGAGATGGCGGCTCGAAACGCCATCGACCGCGATGCGCCCGCGCTGATAGCCCAGCTGCACATTGCAGTGCCGACGTCGTTTCAATACGCAGCACCCGTGTTGTCGAGTGCGCAACCGCGTGACGGTGGCGGCTACCACGCCACCTACAACCTTGCGTGCGCTCGAACCGGTGAGGTGATGACGACGGCGACGGTGCGCGTCACCGCTGACGGCGCGTTTGATGCGAGCGAAGGCATCGGATCGTGGTCGCACACCAACGCGTTTTACGCGCGCCAGGACGGCACCGCGACTGCGCGTGCATGACGTCTTGCTGCGAGCTCGTGCGATGTCGCGTGCGCGCGGTCTTCGCGCTAAGGTGACGGCACTGAGGTGCCTATGTCATTTGTCCGTGTGTCGTCGCGCGTCGTGTGCGGTGTGTTCTTGTTGGCGTGCACGCTGCCCGCCTGCGATCTGTTAAACGCCATCGCCAGCTGCGACCAAGAGACGGACCCCAATTGCGAAGATCCTGCGCGCGCTCAAATCACCGGCAAGATCACCTTGCCTGGCGCTGGCGGCGCGTCGGTGGGCGTGCCGTTTCAACGCGTCGATGGCGCGCTCGCGGCCAGCATCAAACTCGCGATGACGAGTGCACAAGCCACGCGCGTCGTCGTCGACCGTGCCGTTACACCGACGAAGACGCGCGTCCCGCACGCCAGCAGCCACAACAAAGTGCCGCGTGGCAAGACCGAGGCGCAGCGGTTCCGCGGCGGGGAAGCGATCGTGCGCGCGCGCGTCGATGTGAACAAGGACAAGCCGGCGTTTGCGGCGCAGCTCGAGGGGTATTTGCGCACCAAGATGAACGCGCGCGTCAGCATCGGCTTATGTGGGCGCCCCGATCGTTGTGTGGCGTTGCTGCACGACGACAACGGCAAGCTGTTGGGGCTTGAAGAGACGCAAGAAGCCGCGCTGTGGCTCAACGACGCGCCGTTTTTGCGCTACGCGGAAAAAAACCTGATCCTGCAAATCCAAGCACAACCAAACGACGAGTTTTACTCGCTGCAGTGGCACTACAGCGCCATTGACGCGCAGGCCGCTTGGGACATCACCACTGGTGATCCATCGCGCGTTGCTGCCATTGTCGACACCGGTATTTTGGTCAACCACCCTGATTTGGCCGCGCGCATCACCGTCGGCAATGGCGCCGACCTCATCTCAGACGCTGAAGTCAGCAACGACGGCGACGGCCGCGATATGGACGGCACCGACCCAGGCGACAAAGCGTGTGGTGCTGACTGCCACTCGTTTCACGGCAGCCACGTCGCGGGCACCATCGGCGCCGACACCAACAACGGTGTCATGGTCGCGGGCATCACGTGGGAGGGGGCGCTGTTGCCGGTGCGCGTGCTCGGCGCTGGCGGGGGCAGCTTGAGCGACATCGCTGACGGGATCTATTGGGCCGCGGGCTTTGATCAAATCGAAGGCGTCGAGGTCAACGAGCACCGCGCCGATGTCATCAACATGTCGCTGGGCGGCCAAGGCGATAGCCAAGCGATGAACGACGCGGTGCATGATGCCGTGGGCGAGGGCGTCATCGTGTTGGTGGCGGCGGGCAACGACAACCAAAACGCTGACGGCTTCACGCCCTCAAACGCACCAGATGCCATCACGGTGGCTGCGGTCGGTAACGTCGGTGGCTCGCGCACCACACCGCAAAAGGCCAGCTACTCAAACTTCGGCACCAAGGTCGACATCGCGGCCCCGGGCGGCGAGCAAGCAGAAGACATCGACAACGACGGCCAGCCGGACGGTGTGTTGAGCACGCTCAACGATTTCGTTGGGTTTTACCAAGGGACGTCGATGGCGACGCCGCACGTGGCCGGCATCGCGATGTTGCTCAAGTCCGTCGACCCGACGCTCACGCAAGAGCAGGTGCGGACCATTTTGAAAGACTCGTCAAACCCCGACATGCAGTGCCCGCAAGGATGCGGTGCCGGTCGCGTTTCGGCCGCGGCCGCGCTGTACGCCGTCAACGGCGGTCTCGCTGGCCCGCGTGTGGTGGGCGCGCCGTCGTCGCTGCGCATCGGCAAAGGCACGCTGTCGACGCCCATCGTGTATAAAAACCTTGGCACCGTGGGCACCACCATCACGATCGAAGCACCGGGCGGCGCCAATCGCGACCAGTGTGAGGTCGATTCTGCGGGCGGTGCCATCGGCCCCAGCGGCGCGCAGTTGGCAGCGACGGTGACGGTAGCGCGCTCGGGAGACGACCGCGGCGAGTGCACGGTGACAGCGACCTACGACGGCGGCAGCGCCGAGGTGCGCGTGGTGTGGACGCCCGACGCCATCGCACAAGTGCAGACGGTCGACGTCGGTGCGCTCAAGATCGCCGACGACGGCTCCTTCACCGTCGAGCGGCTGGTGCAGACCACCGCCATCGAGCGCTTCGAATACAAGCTGTTCAACGTCACGGCTGGGCGTTACCTGGTCGTGGGCCTCGTCGACGGTAACAACGACGGCGACTACGACGACGCTGAAGACGCCGCCGGCGTGTACGTGTCGACGGGCGCGTCGGAGGAAGCGTGCACCAGCGCCACGAGTTGCGGACGCGTGGCGCTCAAGGCAGGGCAGACGTTTAAAGATGCAAACTTCGTCGTCACCACAGGGTTTGGCGGCGATGACGGCACCGGTGGCACCGGCACGGGCGGCCTCGGTGCAGCCTGCAGCGCGGGCGGCGAGTGCGCGGGCGGACTGTATTGCGACACCGACCTGCCGGGCGGCTACTGCACTTCAGACTGCTTCAGCGACACCGACTGCAGCGGGGGCTTGTGCTTTCCGCTCGCGTCTGCAGACCTGACGTACCAGGTGTGTTTGAAGTCGTGTGACGTCACTGCCGACTGCGGTCGCGCGGACTACATCTGCGACGGCGACTTCACCTGCTATCCACCGTAACGTGCCGAGGTGAGGCATATCGCCCACGTACTTGCGCCCGCACCGGCATCGCGGCGACGCTGGGTCGGGTCATCGTTTTGGGGGTGAAGACAATGCTCACAAGCATGCGCGAGAAGTTGTTGCACGCGCTCACGGTCCTCGTGTGGGCGCTCATGTTGACGACGGCAAGCCTTGCGCAGACCAACGACGCGGCGGCGGCGGGGTGCACGCTCAAAAAGCCACTGAAGGTGTTTGTCGACGGCGCGTGGACTTCGCTTGATGCCGGCGCCGTCGTCAGCATCACGACGACGAGCGCGCAGTGGACGCAGCTGCTGGCGACCGTCAACGGCACGCCGCGGGTGGTAAAAGCGCCCACGCCCGCCGCACAAGGCGTGTGTTCCGCGGCAATCACACAAGCTCCTGTGGTTGCACCTGCAGCCGCAATCGCACCGGCGGCCGTGCTCGCGCCAGCTGGCGAAGCTCCCGCCGTCGTCGCGCCCGCCGTCGTTGTCACGCCCGCCGTCGTCGCGCCCGCCGTCGTTGTCGCGCCCGCCGTCGATGCGCCACCTGCCGAATCCGTCGTCGCGCACGCGGTGGTGCCCGCCAAAGATGTTGACGCCCAAGCGTCGCAGTTGGTCGCGGTGCTCGACCTCAAGCACGCTGCTGCGCAGGAGGCGACCGCCAACGCGCTCACCACCATGCTGGTGGCGCAAGTGTCGGCGCAGCAGCAGTACCGGTCGGTGTCGCGCAATGAACTGCAGGCGCTGCTGGCGCACCAAAGCGACGCGGCGCTGCTTGGTTGCGACAGCGTCAACTGCAGCGCCGACATCGGCAAGCTCGTTGACGCGCAACTGGTGATCAGCGGCTCGCTCGAGTTGGTCGACGGCGCCCACGTCATCGCGCTGTCGCTCATCGACCCAAAGACGCCCGCAGTGCTTGGGCGCGAGCAAGCGGTGTGGCGCGGGGCCGCTGACGAGATGTTGGCGCTCATGCAGCCCATGGTCGAACGCTTGCTCGCGGGATCAGCGGGGGCGACGCACAAAGGCGCGCTCGAGGTCATCGCCACCCGTGGCGCGCAAGTGGTCGTCGACGGCAAAGACGTCGGAATAGCACCACTGCCGCACGCCATCGCGGACTTGCCGACGGGCGTGCACACGATCGCCGTCACCGCTGACGGTGCGGTGCCGTTTCACAACGACGTCGTGGTGTCGCAAAACGAAACCACCGTGACGCGCGTGGAACTTGTTGATGTGCCGTTGCTCGAGCGTCCGCTGTTTTGGGTCGGTGTCGGCGGTGCGGCTCTGCTCGCGGGCAGTGGTGCTGTCGGCGCCACCGCGTGGGCGTTGTCGCAAAACCGCAGCACGCAAGTTGTGCTCGCGCCCAAGCCCTAACACCTCACGTCATCGTCGCTTCATCGTCGGCCGCCGTTGAGGTTTCGCGTTTCGCTCATTTTTGCGCAGGACACACCATGAACAACGTGAACTCAACTCGACCAGCGCGCGTGACAACGTCAATGAGGCTCAGCCCCGCCGCGCGTCTGCTGCCGCTATTGGCGCCGCTCGCCGCTTTGGCACTGGTCGCGTGCCCGTCGCCGTCCTTGGAGATTGCGATCCCAAGCGGGTTGCGTTTGACGGAATTGTCGCGGGCCGTGCAGCAGCGGTTGCGTGCAACCATCGCCATCAGCGACGGCGCGCTGCCAGAATCGGAGGTGAAGCTCAACGTCAAGCGCAGCACCATCGAGGGCAGCTTCACCCTCAACAACGCCAACAGCGCGGGCACACGCACGTTGACACTGCGCGTGTACGGCTCCATCGACGGCGATGCTGCGCGCGAGGTCTTGCTCGGCAGCGCCGACACGACGTTTGCTGTCAAGCCTGGTGAAACGAGCTACATCGCGTTTGCGCCGTCGCAAGCCTTTGAGACCTGCGACGCTGGTGTCGACGCGCGCTGTGCCGTGCGCTTCGACGAAAACAAAAACGGCGCCACCAACATCGCAGACCTGCTTGCAGGCATCGATCCCGCACCACAGCTGCTCGCGGTCGCAGTGTCACCGTCGACGCTGCAGTTCCCGTCAGGGATCCGTTTGGGCGAATTTGCGCGCCAGGTCATCGTGCTGGAAAACACCGGCGACCACCCGGTGGTTGTGCAAAGCGTTGACGTCGTCGACGCGCCCGGCGTTACGCTGTCGCTGGTCACCGCGTCGGGCGCCGTGCGCGGGAGCCCACGACGACGGCTGTCGTCAGACGAGCTGCAAGACCTGCAGCCGCATAGCGAGTTGTTGATCGCGGTGACGTTTGCTCCCGTGAATACCTTTTTGGCGACGGGTGCGGTGCAAGCGGTACTGCGCGACACGGTGACATCGGTGACGCAGGGCGTGCGCACAAAAATCATCGCGAACGGCGACGGCGACCTGCGACCTGTGGACGCGAGTTACACAGCACACTCAGCGCAAACGTTGCAGGGTAGCGGTGGCGCGGTCATCGCCGAGGCGTTTCCTTCCGACGCGTTGTTTTCCGGTTTGTCCATCACGCGCGCGCAAGATGCGTCGGGCTTGCCGCGTGCCGCCGACACCGTTCACGTCGTCGAGGTAGACGGCGTGTCGCGCGCGCTGTTTTTGGACGCGGTGTTTGTTGTCGACATCCCGCCGTTGTTTCGCTTTTCGACAGCGTTGTCGGGGCTCGAGTCCGACGTCGATCTCGCGGTCGTCGACGTGTCAGACGGTGCGCTTTCGCAAGCCGCGTGCGCCGCTTGCGTCAGCGTCAACAGCGGCGCAAGTGACGAGGCCGCGGAGTTCGACAACACCACCGACGGCGTGCGGACGGTCGCGGTGCTGTTGTCGCGCGCGGACCTCGACCGTGTGCCGCTGGGCGCGAGCGGCGCGCTCACCGACGCAGGCGCTCGCGTGCCGTTTGAGTTGGCCGCGCGCATCCACCGCGGGCCCGAGTTTGACGACGACGCGCCGCTCGATCCCCGCCGAGGTCCAATCGAGGGTGGCAACATCGTCACGCTGCGTGGTCGCGGCTTTCAGTCCGGCGCGTCGGTGCTGTTTTCTCGCTTCATCGCGCTCGACGTGCGCTACAGCGACGGCGGCGACGGCGTCACAGTACTCACCGTGCGCGCCCCCCCTGGCTCGCTTGAGGTGGGACGCAATCCCAGCACCATCGTTGTGCAAAACCCCGATGTCGCTAGTGGCGGCGACGGCCAAGCGGCGACGCTTCCTGAGCTGTACGTGTTTGATCCGCCCGCCCCACGCTTGGACAGCATCACGCCGAATTTTGCGCCGGCCACGGGCGGCGGTCTCGCCGTCAGCATCCGCGGAGCGTTTTTCACCGCGCGCTTCGGTGCGCCCGTCGTGGCGTTTGACGCTGTCGAAGTCGAGGGCACGTTTGACGCGCAACAGCCCGACGTGCTGTTTGTGACGCCACCCGCGAGTTTCACCAACGCCGCCGGCAGCGTCACTGTTCGCGTACGCAACCGCGTCCAACTCGACGATGGCGGCGGCGCGGTGTTGGGCTTGTCGTCAAACGGTTTGCTGTTGTCGTACGTGACGCCGCAAGGTCCCGCGCCCAGCATCACAACCGTCGGCCCGACGACCGGCAACACCAACGGCGATGACGTCGTCACGGTGAGTGGTAGCGACTTTCAGCCGGGCGCTATCGTGAGCTTCGGCGGCGTGGGCGTGTCGACGCTCGTGGCGTTTAGCTCCGTCGCGTTGTCGGTGCGCACGCCGCCACATCAGCCTGGCGTTGTCGATGTCAGCGTCCAAAACCCCGACGGTCAAAACGCCACGTTCCCCGATGCGTTCACGTTCGCGACACCGCTGCCGGTCGTTTTGGGCGTATCGCCCAGCCGCGTATCGAGCTTGGGAGGCACGCTGGTGCTCGTGAGCGGCAGCGGCTTTGCTGTCGGTGTCGACGCGCAGTTTTCAAACAGCGCCGGTGACACTGTCGCGGTTGCGGATCTTTCCCGGGCGTCGTCGTCCACGCTGTTCATCGTGGTGCCGTCGCTGTCCGCGGGCGCGTGGCAGCTGGTGCTGTCAAACCCGAGCGGTGACAACACCCAAGCCAGCCTCGATGTGTTCACGCCAGCGGCAGCGGCACCCGAGATCGAAACGCTGACCATCACCAGCGGCGACGTCTCGGGCGGCACGCACGTCGGCGTGTTGGGCCGGCACTTCGATGCGGATGCGCAGTTGTCGGTCGCGCTCACGCCGGTGACCAACGCGACGTTTATTCCGCTCGGCGATCCGCGCATCCCCAGCGGTCTCGTGGGTTTTGACATCGTCACGCCTGCTGCCGGTGGTGCAGGCGGTGTGTTCGTGCAGATCATCAACACCGACGGTCAAAGCGACACGGCACCGTTTAGCTACACACAAGCGGTCGGCGCCGGCCCGCGCATCATCGGCGTCGATCCTGGCTTCATCGAGGACAACACGCCCACGGAGCTGTTCATCAGCGGCACCAATTTCAGCGACACCACGAGCGTGCTGGTGCGCGGCCAGGCGACGGACCGCATCTCGACCGAGGCCAGCCTGTTGCGCGTGAGGACGTCACCATTGCCAGCTGGCACCGCGGTGGTCGAGGTCAAAAACATCGATGGCCAGGTGGCGACCGCGACGCTGTCGGTGCTGCCAAAACCCATCGCTATCACGAGCGTCGAGTTCGTCCCCCAGGTGGACGGCAACGGCACCATCAACGTTTTTGGTGAGGGTTTCGATGCGGCCACCGTGGTGCTCGTCGACGGCGCCACTAGTGATCGCAACGTGACGAGCGCATCGTCGTTGATTGTGGTTGGATTGCCGCGACTGCAGCCCGGTTCGCATCAGCTGCGTGTGCTGTCGCAAAACGGCACCAGCAGCGAGCGCTCGTTTGTTGTGCCCGCGCCGCCGCTGCCGCTGCAGGTGGATTTTTTGGACCCGCCGTTTGTCAGCAGCAACGTCAACGCCCTCGAGGTGCGCGTGCATGGTCAGGGCTTCACCGACACCACCGAG
>JAYTVG010000835.1:0-1159 GCA_043744135.1 Deltaproteobacteria bacterium
CGCAAATGTTTTTCATCAAGGAAAACGACTGCAACATCGCGCACGTCAACGCCTTCGCGAAGCAATACGGCTTCAAGGATGACCTGCGCCAAAACGGCATCGACGTCGTTGAGTACGGTAACTTAGAGCAGTCGTGCGCGGTGCTCGAGTTCGCCTCGACGCAAGCCAAAGTGAAAAAGCCCGGCCAAGAGGTGTTCACTTGGCAACAGCTCGGTGACTTGCGCTACAGCATCATCAACTGGACCCCCAAAGCCGAGCTCGCTGGCCCCCTTGGCTACGGCCCACACGCGGCGGACCCGCTCACGGGCGAAGTGCTCAGCGGCAACGCCAACATCTACGGTGCGTCGATGGACACGTACGCAAACTTCGGCGCCGACGTCGTGCAGCTCATCAACGGCGAGCTGTCACAAGACGACATCATCAACGGCACGCACATCCGCGAGCACGTGGAAGCTGTGCGCAACCGTTGGCACACGCCGATGCCCAAGGCGCAAGTGGACGCGTTTACGCAGATGTTTGACGCCAACACCGCGCGCTTGGACGATGCCAACTACCTCAAAAAGGTGCCGGTCACGGCGATGAACGCCAACCTCGCCAAGCTGCAAGCAAGCGGCTTTGAGCGTGCCAACGTCGTCGACGCCGAGATGGCGTTGATGTTTGGTGGCGGCGGCACCGAGGCACGCAACGGTGCCATCAGCGAGCAGATGCTCGATGACGCGCGGCCCTCCAACTGGGCCCGCAACACCATCCCAGACGAGGCCCTGCCCACCATCGGTGGCAGCGGCAACTTGGAATCGCTGCCTGCGCTTTCTCCCGGAGCGAAGGGCACGGATCCAAACGCGCTCGAGACGCTCTCTGACTACTTCGGCCGTCGCAACATGTGCTTCATGGCGCAACAAGTGGAGCCCGCTGTCGTCGACCTCGCATCTGAGATCGCGTCGCTCGGCCTGACGCGTGAGCAAACGGTGAAGCGCATCCGCGAGTCGCTGTACATCGCGGTGACGGCACACGAGCTCGGCCACACGTTTGGTCTGCGCCACAACTTCGAAGGTTCGGCGGACCCAATCAACTTTTTCCCCGAGTATTGGGACGTGACCAACCTCCCCGACGCGCAAAAGCACCTCTCGGCGAAGGACACCACGCGCAAGACCGAAATGGC
>JAYTVG010000836.1:0-1156 GCA_043744135.1 Deltaproteobacteria bacterium
CTGCCGGTCGGTGCTTTGCCGACGGACAAAATTCCGACAATCGTGTCGATGCGATCTGCAATGGCCACCACCGCAGCCTCGTCGGTGCTGGGCAACGTGCCGGCGGCGCCCTTCGGCCAGTAGTGCTCTTCGATCGCGCGTGCGACGTCGGGGTGCTCGCCATCATGCGTCGCGTACGCGCGCCCCATAACCCCCTGCAGCTCCGGGAATTCGTTGACGACGCCGGACGTCAGGTCCGCTTTGCACAACAACGCCGCGCGCGAGGTGAAATCCTTGTTAGGGCGCGTGTCGCCGGCAGCGAGCTGCTCACAGATGTTGCGCGCGATTTCTTCGATGCGCTGTGTTTTTTGAAAATAGCTGCCGAGCTCTCGGTGAAACACCAACGCTTTCAGCTCGGTTTCGACGCGTGCCGCGAGCTTTCGCTGTCTATCGGTCTCAAAATAAAACGCGCCATCTTCAAAGCGCGCACGCAACACCCGCGCGTTGCCGTTCGCGAGCGCTTGCGGATCGGTGGGCTGCGAGCCCGCGACAACGACGAAGTGGGCCTTGAGCGCGCCGCTATTGTCTTGCACCGCGAAATATTTCTGGTGCTCACGCATTTCGCTGATGAGCAACTCCTTGGGCATCGTCAAGTAGCGTTCCTCGAACGCACCGAGCACCACAAAGGGTTTTTCCACGAGGTTTTTCACGAGTTCAAGCAGGCTGTCGTCAGGGCGCAACACTCCGCTAACGCCCAGCGCGAGCGCGTTCGCACCGTCGAGGATCATTTGCTTGCGCTCGGCGCGCGACAACACGACGTAGCTGCGCGCCAGCACCGCACGGTAGTCCGCCACCGACGTCACCACGACCGGCGCGGGGGCGTGCAAGCGGTGGCCCCGCGTGCAGTTGGCGCTGTCGACGTCGGCGAACCGCACCGGCAACACCGCACCATCAAACAGCGCGAGCAACCAGCGCACCGGGCGCGCGAACACTTGCTTGTGGGTGGCGCGGCCATCGCCCCAGCTCATGGTTTTTTTAAAGGGGATCTTTGCCAGCAGCGTCGTCAACACGGCGGGCAGCACATCGCTCGCGTCTTTGCCCGCCTCCGTCACCTGCACGAAAAGTTTGCCGTCTTTGTCTTTTGGCGTGTGGCCTTCGAGGTTGTTCTTTTTCAAAA
>JAYTVG010000837.1:0-1156 GCA_043744135.1 Deltaproteobacteria bacterium
ATCGTCGGCTTCGATCGTGATCTTCACTTCTGCGTCCATGCGCTCAGTGTCGCATGCCCCGCGCGGCTTTTCAGCGCCGAAAGTTCCCGCTGTGCAAAACGCCTCGATGCGCGCGACCGCGTGTGGATGTGTGGAGCGCAGCGTACGTAGCGGGTGCGGTACCAGGTCGCTGAAGCTCTCAAGTGCGATGCGCCGCTGGGTGCTCATCAACTCGACGGGGGATGCACCGAGCACCGCCGCGAACGCATCCGCGCGCGACTCTTGCTTGCGCACGACGCTGTTGAGCGCGAGCACACCGATGTCGCCACCAAACACCATGAGCGACCACAACAACCAGACCCACGCCGGATCGGCGCCGTGCTTGAGCACACCGAGGCGATGTTGACGACGGACCCATGCGCGCAACAGTGGCACGCACACACATGCGCCGAGCGCTGCCCAAGCGGTGTTGGTGGCGAGATCGTGGTGCGCGACGTGGCCGAGTTCATGCCCAACGACGCTGAGCAACTGTGCGTCGCTCAGTGTGAACACTGTGTCCCATAGCACCATGCGTTGGGTGAACCACAGACCCGCGACGTAAGCGTTCGCGTCAGACCCTTGCGTCGAAGCGTCCATCACCACCACGTTGTCGATGTCGACGCCGGCGCGCTTTGCCAGCGCTTGGATGCGCGGCTGTTGATCCGCATGCACGCTCGCGCCGACGTCGACGAAGCTGTTGGTGAGGGGTGCTATGATCACGGGGTACAGCAGCGTGGACACGACCGTAAACACCGCGAACGCCGCACCCGCGACCCACGCCGCGATCGACGTCGTGCGGGTGAACACCCACGCCGCAAGCGCTACAAACAGCGCGAGCACAATCGTGTGCACCGCCGCCAGCAGCAACCACTGCCCGATCGCGTCCGCGAACGGTTGCGTCGTCAGCCCCCAGCGCTGGCGGTGCAACACGTCAAACAGCACGACGGGCGCATCGATGGCGGTGGACGCGAGCGCGATGAGACCACCCAACACGGTCGCCGCTACGACGTCGCTGTCGACGCGCGTGCGAATGCTCGCTGCGGTGCGCGCGCCCACGTCCGAAAACGTGCACCCGATCAACGCCATGCGCATCGTGAGCGCACACACGACAGACAGCGTGCGCAGCGGGCGCAAATAG
>JAYTVG010000838.1:0-1155 GCA_043744135.1 Deltaproteobacteria bacterium
GATGGCGCAACGCACACCGTTTATTTGCGGCAATTGGAAGATGCACCACGGCGTACAGGACACCCAACGGCAGGTGCAAGCGCTCGTCGACGGCATGGCCGACTTCGGCGGTCGCGTCGAGCTGGCGGTGGCGCCCGTTGCCACGACGTTGTTCGCCGCTGCGCAGGCAGCAAAAGGGTCCGCGCTCAAAGTCTGTGCGCAAAACGTGCACTGGGCGGACAAGGGTGCGTTTACCGGGGAATGGTCGGCCGCACACCTGGCGGAGCTGGGCGTGACGCACGCGATCGTCGGCCACAGCGAGCGGCGCGCCATGTTCGGCGACGACAACATCTCCGTGCCAAGGCGCGTGCGCGCAGCGATCGAGGGCGGCTTGGTGCCGATCGCATGCATCGGCGAGACGCTCGCGCAGCGTGAGGCCGGCGAGACGATGGCGGTCGTGACCACCGAAATGCAGGCGATCTTGGCAGCGGTCAAGGCCGATGAGGCTGGGCGCGTGGTGTTCGCTTACGAGCCCGTGTGGGCGATCGGCACGGGCAAAGTCGCCAGCCCCGAGCAAGCACAAGATGTCCACGCGCTCATCCGCAAGTTGTTGCTTGCCCACTTCGGTCCCGCTGGCGACAGCGTCCGCATTCAGTACGGTGGCAGCGTCAAGGCGGACAACGCCGCCGAGTTGATGGCGCAGCCGGACGTCGACGGCGCGCTCGTCGGCGGCGCTGCACTACAAGCCGAAAGCCTGCTGCAAATCGCGCGCGCCGCCTGGTGATGCGCGATTGACGGCGTGCAACTGCGGTCTCCCACGCCACGAAATTCCATTAATCATCTCGCAAGATCGTTGACTTGTTCACGTCCCAAGGTCGATGAAAGCGACTCCACGGCAAGCGCACCCGAAAAACAAAGCGCGCGTCGGTACTTGCCACGCGACGGCTTGGGGCCTACACCGACCCCGCTATGACCATTTTTCTCGTCGTCTTACACGTCTTGGTGTGCCTCTTTTTGATCTTGTTCGTGCTGTTGCAGCCCGGCGCGCGCGGCGGAGCCGGCTCGGCGTTTGGTGGTGCAGGCGGCCAAACCGTCTTTGGCGGCCGCGGCGCCAACACGTTTTTGGCGAAGCTCACCGCAGCTGCTGCTGTCATCTTCATGCTGACGAGCATCTCT
>JAYTVG010000839.1:0-3690 GCA_043744135.1 Deltaproteobacteria bacterium
GAGATTCAGCTGTGGACGAGCGTGGCAGGAAGCGAAGGCGCGCTGTTGGAGGCGATCTTGGATCGGTGGCCGACTGCGGTGTTGGCAAGCGATGCTGGCTCAGCGACGACGGTACCAAGTGCAATCATCGAGAGCGTGCAAGCGTGGGGAGATCGCGTGGTGTTGCGTACGTCGTACGACAATCAAACAGACGACGGCAGTGTCGCCATCGTCGTGACCGGCATCGGCAGCAGCGGCAACACCGTGTCGTACTCAACACAGGCATCAGGCGCCGAAGTCACGTTGTCGTTTGCTGAACCCGTGCGTGAAGCGACCATTGCGCTGGTCGGCGCGCAAGGGACGATGGACACCGTGTGGATCTCCGACGGCGCGTGGCTCGGTGTCGGCACGGTTTCGATTGACGATGCGTGCGACGGTGCGGTGCAAGGCAACCAAGGCGACGGCACGCTCGCAGGCTGTGCGCGCGCGGTCGACGTTCGCGTCGGTGAAGGCGTTGCTCGGTACTTCCACCGCGAAGTGGACTTGAGCGGGTTTGATGCGCTGGCTGCACGTCTGGACGCGACCTCGTCGGTGAAGGTGTGTGTTGAGGCGCCGAGCTTGAGGAAGTTCGCCTGCAGTGGCGTCCTCGCCGAAGACACCGGCGGCGATGTCGGGATTGTGCCGCTGACGTTTGATGCCTCCGCTGCAGATGTGCTCAAGCATGCGCGCTTGATCACGTTTACTGCGAATGAATCGACGACGACGTTGGGACTTTCGGCGCTGCGCTTCACGCAGTTGCCGACCGCAGAAGACGGCGAACGTGAAGCACTCGATGCGCCGGACGCAAACTGTGCGCAAGGAGGCGCGCCGAGCAGCTTCGTGTTTGCTGCGGCGTTGGGCGCTGTCGCGCGCTTGCGTCGTCGTCAACGCCGTTAACGCGAGCAAAGTCCGCCAGCGGCGCGCAGGCGTGCACGAGTTGCACGTCTGCGCGCCGCTGGCGTTTGAGGCGTCGCGGTTGCAGATTCAATGTCGGCCCGTTTCGGTGCGTTTATCCCAAATCGAAGCGACCGTTGGTCCCGATTTGCGCGGCACCTCAAGGGTCGTCGCGCCAATCACACGCGCCCTTTGTGCTTGGCGCCGTCGACGCCGTCTGTGACGGGGCACGAAGCCTGCATTTACAGATGGTATGCGCATCCTTACGGTCACTACGTTGTTGGTTGCGGTTGGCGGTTGCGGTCAGCATGGCATCGAGAGCGGCAACGCTATTGCGACGTCGGCGATCGTGAGCGGCTACGCGACGACGGTTGAACAACATCCATGGCAAGTGCTGTTGTACGTCGGCGACCACATGTGTGGCGGCGTCATCTTGACCCCGCAGTGGGTGCTGACAGCCCAACACTGCGTTGAAAACGTGGTGCCGACGGAGGCCGTGGTGCTTGCGGGCGAAACCTACCGCAGCGAAGCATCGACGCTCAGTGACGTGGCCGAGATCGTGCGCTTCGCTGGCTTCACCGATGAAACGCACGGCGGTGACGTCGCGTTGTTGCGCCTCACGGTGCCGTTGACGTTGTCTGGCGCAGTGCAGCCCATCGCTGTCGTCAGTGCGACCGAAGTCGAAAACGGCGCGACCGATGTTGGCGCCGATGCGACCGTCTCAGGCTTTGGCAGCGTTGACGGCGGATCCCCGATGTCCGATGGCATGGCGGCAGCGACGTTGACGATTCGCGCGAAGTCGGAAATTTCAGATGCATTTGGCGTCGAGCTTAACGCGCAGCAGCTCGCTGCTGGAGGGGTGGGTGGCGCGTGCTTCGGGGACAGCGGCGGGCCGCTGAGCGTCGTGACGGCACGCGGGCCCGTCTTGATCGGTGTCGTGAGCTGGGGCGAAGCAGACTGCTCGACACAAACACCCACGGTTTTTGCGAGAGTATCGTCGTATTTGGAGTGGATCGCAGACACCACGGGCCTCGCCACTGCGTCTTGCCCGTCTGTCGCAACGATAGATGGCGACTGTTACTGCAGTGCCGGCTTTGTACCAGACGCAGCCGCGCATTGTGTCGCCGTGACCGCACAACGAACGAGCGCAACCGCGACAACGACGGCGACGGACCCGCCGTGTGGCAGTGATGCGCGTGTCACAGTTGATGGCTCGCAATGTCAGTGCGCCGTTGGATTCATCGTGAATGCCCGGCACGATGGATGCGAATGGGACGCGTCGCTTCAGTGCGACAGTGAGCGCGGCAACTGGGACTGCACTGCGGGTTTCGGCTGTGTCGACGGTGTTTGCGTGGACGACATGGCAGGTCCCGCGGCTGTCGGCGACGTATGTGATGTCGGCGCCGATTGCGCGTCAGGCCTGTGCAACGAACAAGTCTGTACGCGGCCCTGCGACGACGGATGCGGTGATGGCTACGTCTGCGTCGAGGCCACCGTGTCCGGCGGACTGTGCGAGCGTGACGAACACGCGCTCAACTGCGCTTCAATGGACGCGCGCTCGTCCGCTAGCTTTTCGTTGCTCCTTGCCGCACTGATGGTTTGTCGACGACGCTTGCTTGGGCGCCACGTTTGCCAACATGGGTACGCAAAGGAGGCCTGAGTGATCGAGTGAAGTGAACCACGTACAGATCGCAATCTTTGCATGCGGGCTTGCAGCGGTGTCTAGTTAGACGATGCAGTTGCGGATCGCCTTGGTGTTGTGCGGTGTTGTGGGTTGCACGGTGCAGCGTGCGCCCTGTGCGCATGACGCTGATGCGCTGCACGGTGCCGTCCACGCTGTGTTTGCGGTGCCGCACTTCGACAAGCGTGACTACACGCTGCACCTTCCGCCCGCGTATCGCCCGGGCACGGCTGTGCCGGTGGTGTTCGCGTTTCACGGCGGCGGTGGCAGCATGGAGGGCGCGTTTCGCGTGACCTGCGCCGGCGGCAACACCGGTGACAGCGGCTGCCTGTCCGCGGTCGCCGACGACGAAGGCTTCGCCGTGGTTTCCGCCAACGGCACCTCGGACCCGTTTTTCGACGACGTGCGCACCTGGAATGCTGGTGGTGGTGGCGCCACGTGGCAGTGTGTCTCGAGCACAGCCTGCGACACCAACGTCGACGAGATGGCGTACCTTGATGCGCTTTTTGATGAAGTCACGCGCGCGATCACCGTCGACACCGCGCGTGTCTATGCGACCGGACTGTCAAACGGCGGCGCGATGGTGCATCGCTTGGCGTGCGAACGATCGCAACGATTCGCCGCGGTGGCGTCGGTGGCGGGCGGCAACCAATTTGCGATGGTGCAAGGCTGCACGCCGGCGCGCGCGGTGTCGGTGCTTGAGATCCACGGCACCGCCGATCCGTGCTGGGACTATGCAGGCGGCCGCGCTGCGTGCGTGCAGGCGGATGGCAACAAGGTCGGCGCCCTCGCCACCGTACAAGGCTGGGCCGAAAACGACGGCTGCACGCTGAGCGCTGAATCAACGCCGCTCGACGACCGCCTAAAAGACGGCACCACGTCGGTCGTGCACACGTTTGACAACTGCGACGCTGGCGCCCAGGTTCAACTCGTCGAGGTCAAAAACGGCGGCCACACCTGGCCTGGTGGCGAGTCTTACGCACGCGAAGGCGCCGTCGGCAAAGTGGCGCAGGATTTTGCGGCCTCGCGCTTCATCTGGGATTTTTTTGCAGCGCACCCGATGCGCGTGGCTGACTAACGAGCTCAACCACTTTGCG
>JAYTVG010000840.1:0-3689 GCA_043744135.1 Deltaproteobacteria bacterium
CAAGGGTGGCGCGGGCACGACGTTTTTGATGCACACGCTAGAGCGCTTGCCTGCTGCGCGCGTCGCCATCGTCGGCGTCGGCAACAAGGAGCAGCTGACGGCGGAGTCGTTTCGCCGTTTTGGTGCGCAGGCCGTACGGCTCGCCCACCGCGTCAAAGCGAAGCGCTTGGTGATTGTGGTGCCGACAGAGCTTGGCGAGCTGCGCAACCACGTCCGCATCCAGTCGCTCGCGGAAGGCGCAGCCCTCGCGCACTACCGCTTTGATCGCTACCTCACCAAAGACAATGAAGCGCGGCCGTTAAAAGAGGTCGAGCTGGTGGCCGACGACGCCAACAAGAAGGTGGCGCAAGACGCCATTGCGCGCGCCGATGCCATTTGTGAGGGCGTTTGTTTCGCCCGCGACTTGGTCAACGAGCCGGCCGGCACCTTGACCCCGGTGGAATTTGCGCGTCGCGCGGTCGAGGTGGGCAAGCGCGTCGGGCTCAAGGTCGAGGTGCTCGATGAAAAAGCCATCGCCCGCGAACGTATGGGCCTGATTTCCGCGGTGTCGGCGGCCGCCAGCCCCTACCACCCCGCCCGCGTCGTGCGTTTGGAGTATCGCCCCGCGCGCAGCTCGAAGCGTCACATCGCTTTGGTGGGCAAAGGGCTGACGTTTGACAGCGGTGGCTTAGACATCAAGCCCGCCGACGGCATGCTCGACATGAAGGTCGATATGTCGGGAGCCGCTGCCGTGTTGGGCGCAATGCTCGCCATCGCGCGCCTCAAGCCGCGCGTCGCCGTCACCGGCTATTTGGGGTGCGTCGAAAACGGCATCGGTGGCAACGCCTACCACCCCGGCGACGTGCTGGTGTCGCGCAAGGGCCTCACCGTCGAAATCAACAACACCGACGCGGAAGGCCGCTTGGTGCTCGCCGACCTCATCGACTACGCCATCACGCGCGACAAACCCACCGTCCTCGTCGACTTGGCCACGCTCACGGGCGCGTGCATGGTGGCCCTTGGGCCGAGCACTGCCGGACTGTTCACCGACGACGACGAGCTCGCCGCCGACATCAAAACCATCGGCACGCGCAACGGCGAAGACTTTTGGCGCTTGCCGCTCAACGACACCTTGTTGACGCAGCTCAAAAGCAACATCGCGGACATGAAAAACACCGGTCTTCGCTTCGGCGGCGCCATCACCGCGGCGTTGTTTTTGAAGCAATTCGTCGACGGCCGGGTGAACTGGGCCCACTTGGACATCGCGGGGCCTGCAGACGTGGATCGCGACTCAGACTACACAAACAAAGGTGGCGCAGGCTTTGGCGTGCGCACGCTTGTGGGCCTGGTCGACCCGTTGTAGTTGGTGGTGGCCGGCTTTCGCCCGTCCAACAAAAAGCCGCGCAGTGCGCGGCTTTTTGTTTCATTCCAATCAACCATGGCCCTGAAGGGCAAAACGTCATGTTATGCGACGATGAAAGCACAGCGGATGCCAGCGCGTGAAACCTCGTGAAATGAGGACCTTGGCCCCAGCAGCCCGCCGGGGCCGGCCGAAATCGCGACATCGGTGTCATGGCGCGATGAAACGACGCCGAATTTGCGCGGCCCGTTCACCCGCGAAGGTCCCAAGGTGGAATTTTTACGGTGCACCGCCGACCTCGGGAGAATTGGGTTGCGGTTTGGCCTGTTTGCCTTAAGACATGCCCTGTGGCACTCGGGAACCCTCCCCAAGTGGCCTCGCGACAAACCAGCAATCGTGACGGTCGCGCGCTCCCTGCAATGAGCGCCCCGGCACCCGGAGCCCCCGCAACATGACCTCAGAGATGCACGACGACAAGGCAGATTCCGGCAACGACCACCGCGGCCCCCGTGACCACGGACGCGACCGCGACCGCGGCCCTCGAAACGGCAACGGCCACCAGCCGGCGCGCGGTGCCGCTATCGCTGTGGCACCGACAGTGGACGCCAGCATCACCGCCGTCGACTTGTCTGCGCTCAAACAAGCCAAAGTCCCCGAACTGCACGCGCGGGCCACCGGCGTTGGCATCGACGTCGGCACCAACTTGCGCAAACAAGACATCATCTTTGAGATCCTGAAGTGGCAGGCGGGCCAAAACGGCGCCATCGTCGGCGCTGGCGTGATCGAATCAAGCCCCGACGGCTACGGTTTTTTGCGCGAGCCCGCGTACAACTACGAGCCGTCACCGGACGACATCTATGTCGCGCCGTCGATCCTGCGAGGCCACGGCCTGCGCACTGGCGACACCGTCACTGGCTTCATCCGTCCACCCACGGAACGTGAGCGCTACTACTCGCTGTATAAAGTCGAGACCGTCAACGGCCTGCCCGCAGCAGACGCCAAGGCGAAAATCCCGTTTGAGAACCTGACGCCGTTGTTTCCGCAGGAGCGCTTCAAACTCGAGACCAAAAGCGCGAACTTCTCCACGCGCATCATCGATTTGTTGTGTCCGATCGGCAAAGGACAGCGCGCGCTCATCGTGTCGCCGCCGCGCGCCGGTAAGACGGTGTTGATGCAGGACGTGGCGAACGCCATCAGCGCCAATCATCCCGAGGCGATCTTGATCGTGCTGCTGGTCGACGAGCGGCCTGAAGAAGTCACCGACATGCAGCGCAGCATCAAAGGCGAGGTGATCTCGTCCACGTTTGATGAGCCACCCACTCGTCACGTGCAGGTCGCCGAGATGGTGATCGAAAAAGCCAAGCGCTTGGTGGAGCAGAAAAAAGACGTCGTCATCCTGCTCGATTCGATCACGCGCTTAGGGCGCGCCTACAACGCGGTCGTGCCCGCATCCGGGAAGATTTTGTCCGGTGGCGTCGACAGCAACGCCCTGCAAAAGCCCAAGCGCTTCTTCGGTGCTGCGCGCAATATCGAAGAAGGCGGCTCGCTCACCATCATCGCCACCGCCCTCGTCGACACCGGCAGCCGCATGGATGAGGTGATCTTTGAAGAGTTCAAGGGCACTGGCAACTGCGAGGTCGTGCTCGACCGAAAGCTGATGGAGAAGCGCATCTTTCCGTGCTTGGACATCAACAAATCAGGCACGCGCAAAGAAGAGTTGTTGCTCGGCCAAGAGGTCATCAACCGCGTGTGGATCTTGCGACAGTTGTTGCACCCACTCAACGTCATCGACTCGATGGAATTTCTCGTCAGCCGCATGAAGGGCAGCAAGAGCAACGCGGAATTCCTGGGTTCGATGAGCGCTTAGCGCCAAGTGCGAGCCCCGTGTGGCTTGGTCGTCGCGGTGATTGCCATCCGCGAACATCACGCCTGTGCACTGGCCTGCTGGAGCTTTTTCGCGGGCCTGCTGGGGCTTTTTTCGCGGGGCTTTTTTCGCGGGTTCGCTGGGGGCTTTTTCGTTTTCAGTAGGGCTCCGCCCTACGACCCGCGAAGGGTGTCAGCTGACCTCATCGGCCATATTGCGAACAACGGTGACCCCGGGTGGCTCACGCTGCGTCGAGGCCTGACACGAGCGAGGCCGGATTTTCCGACGAGCTTCGCTCGAATTGGGGGCCAGCCGGCCCAGCCCAAACACCCCCTACCCCCGAGGTGAGGTTCGCTTTTTGTTTGGATAGGTTCGCTGGGCCGACCCGGCTCGTCGGAGTGGATGGGAATTCAACGTGCCGAGGCCGGTAAAACGCCGGATCCGATGCAAAAATCGCGGCCCCGCGCTGATGGTTCAAAGAAGGCG
>JAYTVG010000841.1:0-12937 GCA_043744135.1 Deltaproteobacteria bacterium
CGAACCAGGTCCATCATCGAGATGCCAAGCGCGAGTTGGTTGAGCCACAAGATGTGCACCCAGTGCTCAAGGTGACACGCCACCGTCGACGTGATGGGCACCACGCTGCGCGCACCGTCGTCGTCACCGAGGGTCGGCATGCGCATGGGAACGCCGAGCTCACGCTTGGGGACGATCACGCGCGTCGCGGTGTCGCGCAGCTGGGTGAGCACGTCTGCAGCGGCGCCGCCGGCGTGGGATGCGACCAAAAAGCAGTCATACGCGCAGCGATCGGCCGCGTCCGCCTCGGCGCGAAAGCCCTTGGCGGGTTTGGCGCCGGGGCCCGTCGCGTCGAACGGTTCGATCGGCACCGTCGACACCGGCTGCGTGAAATTCACCGACGCTGTGCGCGCCAAACTCAAACGTGCCACCGCAACACCTGCTGCGCTGGCTGCGCGCAAGAAATCGCCGAGGCATTTGTCTGACACAAACGTGTGGTCCGCGAGCACCAGCGTGGGTGTGGTAAACGCCGGCAGCGCCGTCACGGTGGCGTGCGCGATGCCGCGCTGATGCAACGCCGCCTTGAGGTACGCGCCCGCCGTGGTGGCGGCAAACGCCGACCCATCCGGCGGATCCATGAATGGAGCGATGGTGGTGCCGGTGCTCAAGATGAACGCGCGCATGGCGCTTTGTAGCACGCGCCACGGTCGCATCACCGCCATCAAACGCGGCTACCGCGACAGGTGCACGAGGAACTCAACGTTTCCGTCCGCTCCGGTGATGGGACTGCACAGCTGCCCGTGGACGTTAAACCCGACGCTTCGCGCGCACGCGATGACCTCGTCAACTGCGCGTTGTTGCAGCACCGCGTCTTTGACGATGCCGCCTTTGCCGATGTGCGCCCTGCCCACTTCAAACTGCGGCTTGACGAGCGCGACCACGTCGCAGGTTGGCGCCAGCTGCCGCGCCATCGCTGGCAACACCGGCACTAAGGAGATGAAGCTGACGTCGACCACGCCGAGCGTGGGTGCAGGATCGAGCGCGCCCGCCGCCAGCTTGACGATGTGCGTCTGCTCCATGCTGATGACGCGCGCATCTTGGCGCAACTTTTCGTGCAGCTGCGCGCGGCCGACGTCGATGGCAAAGACCCGCTGCGCCCCGCGCGCCAACAGCACATCGGTGAAGCCACCCGTCGAGGCCCCGACATCGACGCAAACGCGACCAACGACATCGACGCGAAAGTGCGCGATGGCGGCGTCGAGCTTGAGTCCGCCGCGCGACACAAACGGGATGTCGTCGCCTTTGAGACGGATGACGGCCGACACGTCCACCTGAACGCCCGCTTTGTCGACGCGTTGGTCGTTCACGATGACGTCGCCAGCCATGATGCGCGCGAGGGCTCGGGCGCGCGACGGCACGAGGCCACGCGACACCAACACCACATCGATGCGCTCCTTCAACGGTACTCGACGGTAATCTGTCCAAACGAGGTTCCGCCGCGTTGGTCGAGCACCACCACATACAAACTGTCGCGCTCACCCGCCTTGGCGTCGGGCGGCAGCGTCCACACCACCCCAAGCGCGTCGGTGAACTGCAGCGTGGTCTGCGTTTGCGACACGTTGCCGCGCGTGCAGTACCAGCGGTTGACGAAGTCCTCTTCGCGGTTTTGCAACAGCAAGCGCGACTGCTCGATGGAGAAGGTCAGCACTTGATAGCGCTCCACAGTCCCCTCGGTGTAGACCGGTGTGATAGCGATGGCGGCACCCGGGTCCGACACCAACAACGACTCTTGCGCAAGCGCGGGGCTATCGCCGTCCAGCACGAGTGGATTGTGCGCGTACACGTAACCTTGGGTGAGCTTGTCCGCGTCCGGCTCGAAGTTAAAGCCGATGAGTGCAGGGTTGGTGTTTGGCACGCGCCGCGCCAAGCACGCCGCAAGGCCTTGCTTAAAGCCCTCAGCGCGCAGCGGGTCCTCGGTGGTGCACAGTGTGATGCCAAGACTCGAAGCGATGTCGGCGGCGACCTGCGGCGGCAAGTCTGCGCTCGTGAGATCCACCGCCAACGGGATGCGCTTAAACGCGCGCTCCTTTTTCACCTCGCCGGTTTTGGCGTCGAGATTTTCCACCTCAACGACGAAGCGCGGCAACAACGGCAACACGTTTGGGATGGGGTTGCCGTTGTCGTCGTCGGGGATGAAAAAGTCGATGACGGCCGGCGTGAAGCTGTAGCTGAAGTGGTCGGGTGTGATCTTGCCGATCGGCGACGCCGCAGCAGCGATGGCGCCCTCGACGACACGCGGCGTCAGCAGCGCGCGCACGTCCGCTTGGGCAGCAGCAGGCTCGGCTGCGATGTCGGTTTCCGGCTGGTACAGTCGACACGATGAGTCGGTGGCGCCTTGTGGGCACATCTGCACGCTGACCTTGGTGCGGCCGCCGCGCGGGTCAAAGGCAAACACCTGCACGTCGACGTCAACTGACGGCAGCGGCAGCGGTGGCCGTTGTGCCGCAGCGGTCAAAAACAGCGGCGAGTACAAGATTTCCGCGGGAAACGTCTTCACCCCGAGCACGCGGGTGTCTTCGATCTTGTTTTCCTGATCGAAGTTGGTGCAGGCGCTGAGCACCGCCAACAACGCCACCGCGCGGCTGTGTTTCATTGTGTTCATCTGCGTGTTCATCAGCGTGTTCATCAGCGTGTTCATCAGAATTCTCCCGATGCGCCGATGACCGGCAAGATCGGCAAGCCGGGGATGGGCGCTTGGTCGCGCGAGCGATAGTCGGACGTCAAACCCTCGGCATTTTTCGCGTAGTACACGTTAAGCATGTCGAGGTAGGCCGTCGCCGTGAAGGTCTCGAACACGAACTTGCGGTCGACGCGCACGTCGAGCTGGTGAAAGGTCGGCAAGCGGCTGCTCTGCGGCGTGCTGCCCAGCTGCAAATAGTCGGTGGTGTCTAAGTCGTGGACGCTGCCAAGCGGGGTCGCGGTGGGGTTGCCGGTGACGACGCGAAATCGACCGCCAAGCGTGAAGCCGTAAGGCAAGTTGGTCTGCGCCACCACCGTCAAAATATGCGTCTGATCGAACTGCGTCAAAAACCGTCGGCTGCTGTTTTCGTCGAGGTCTTCCTCTGAGCGTGACAACGTGTACGCGACCCAACCGTACAAATACGGCGTAATCTCGTGGCGCAACAGAATCTCGGCGCCAAGCGTCTGGCCGCGCCCGCCGTTGTCGTAAAACAGCGGGTTGGTGTCGCCGGAACCGTCATCCGAGGTGCGCACCTTCGAGCTGTTTTGCACCAGCAGGTCGCGGTTCGTGTAGTAGATTTGTACGTCTAGGTTGATGTTGTCGGTGAGCCCCTGCTCGACGCCACCGATGATCTGCACCGCGCGCGGCTCGACCAAGTCAGGATTGCCCAGTGACGCCGACAGCTGCTGCCCTGACGGCTGGTCGCGATACACACCCAGCGCGCCTTTAAACACCGTCTTTGGCAGCACTTCGTAGCGCGCCACCAAACGCGGATCGACGTGGAATTGATCCGCGGACGACGTCTGCGTTTCGCTGCCAAGCAGGCTCGTGTCGGGCAGAAAAGTAAACACCGTCAACTCCGCGCGTACGCCCGGAATGATGCGCAGCCCCTTCAGCGGCGACAGCTCTGCTTCCATCCACAGTGCAGTCGCGTTGACGAAACCATGCGAACCGAACTTCTGATTGCTGCCCTCGAGGCGCGGAAACACGCGCGGGAAGCTGCCGATCTCAACCGGCAACGGCACGTCGAAGTCGACGCCGAAGGTCTGCCCCAAATAATCGAGCCCCCCGCGCACCGTCACGGCATCGCTCAGTGTCCACGTCGTTTGATCGCGCGCGCCCCAATTGTAAAAGTCGAGGACCGCTTGCAGGCCGATATTGGGTCCTTGCGTGCCGGCATTGCTGGCGTTCAACTCGATGCGCGTGGTGCCGAAGTACGGCGTGAACGTGTGTTGCAGTTGCGACGACAGCTTGTAGTCCCAGCGCCCCACGACGCGGTGAAACTGCTGATGAAAGCCGACCGAAAGCGACTGCGCGACACCACGCTGCAGCACCTTCAAGTTGTCGTCAGATCCGAACACAAACAGCGACAGTGTGTTGTTGGTGATGGGCTTGCTTTCCACTTTGAGTTGGTAGTCCCAGTACACCGGCGTGGCGACGACGCCTTGACCACCCGGGCCAATGAACGCGTCGAGCGCTAACGGCAACAGCGCGTCGATATAGCTGCGGCGTGCTGCCACCGCGAACGTTAGCTTGGGCAGCTCACCCAGCTGCAGTGGTCCGGCAAAAAAGAACCCCGAGTCGATGAGGTCCGCTTCAGCGTAGCCGCGGAAGCCCTTAAATTTGAGCTCGCGGCTTTTGACGTCGACAATGCCGGCGGTCGCCCTGCCGTATTGGGCGCCAAAGCCGCCCGGGTAAAACGCGATATCCTCCAAGAACTCCGCGTTCACCACCGACGTCAAACCACCGAAGTGGTACAGCAGCGGGATCTCGACGCCGTCGAAGTACACGCCGGTGTCGTCGGGGTTGGCACCGCGCACGATGAGCGCGCCACCGATGAACGGCGCTCGCGCCAAACCGGGAAGATTTTCGATCACGCGCAGCGGATCGCCGAACGTGCCGGGCACGCGTTTGACCTCGTCACGCGACAGCGACACCTTCGCGACATCTTTTTGCGCGCGCTTGCGACGCACGACAGTTTCAAAGCGATTGCTCTCGCGCGGTGTGAGGTACACGATCAAGCTCGTGCGCTCGGTGTCTGACACCGTTTCGTCGACGTAGCTGGGTTCATAGTTGCTGAGCGTAAAGTCGATGCGGCGCTTTCCGGCTGGCACGCCGCGCAGCTCGAAGTGGCCGTCTGGGCCCGTCGTGACGGTGATGACGTCGTAGGCTTGGTCGGGGGGCAACGCGGCGGCGTTTTGCTTCGGCACTTCGATGGACACTTCAACGCCCTCCAGCGCATCCTTGTTGCCCGCTTCGCGCACCACGCCATCGACGTTGAGCACGCCACCGCGGGCGGCAGTTTCGGCGGGCGCTTCGGTGGGCACCTCGACGACCTTTTGTTGCACCGCGAACGTGGTCTTGTAGTCGAGCGCCACCGCACCTGGCATGCCGCACTGCGTGTCGACGGTGTTGTTGGCGGCCGCCTTCGACAGGCAAAACGTCGCGGGCGCGAACTCAAAGTTGGTGGCAGCCCCAAGCGCCGCCCAATCAAACGCCGCGCCGAGCAGGTCGGTGCTGTCAAGCGCAGCTGTTTGCGCCACGTCGATGCGCGAAACGCGCCCCTCGTCGTCGATCAAGATGCGCAGCACGACTTCACCACCGCGGCCGGACGCATCAGCCTCGGCAGGATAGATGGGATCCGCCCCAGAAACGAGCTGCGGAGCTTGCTCGAGTTTTGCAGGGGGCACCACGACGGGCGCGACGGCGTCGTCGTCAGCGCGGGGCTGAGGCTCGAGTTGTGCACGCGCCTCGACGACAGCGAAGAGGCTGGCGACGACAGCGATGGTGCGTAACGACAAGCGGGGTTGGTTGGCGTTCATCGTAAACCACTCGCAAACAGCGTCACGGCGAGGTCGACGCGTTTGTCCGGCACCGCCGTATACTGGCGACAGCCCATCGCGAACACGGTGCCCTCAACGTCGGCGAGCGTCGGGTCGGCGGTTTGTAGCGTGGAGGCCAACACGAGATACGCCTCAGCTTCGTCGGGTGTCACTTTGCCAAAAATGCCGTCTTGTGCAGTCACGATGCCTTTCACGCTTGCAAGCTCCGCTGGACTTTTGTTGATGAGGTCGGCGCATGTGCCGCTCGGGGTGAGCGCAAACACCAGCGCGTGCGCGTCTTCGAGCAGCGACGCGTCCGCGGCAAAAACGCCCCCCTCAAGCGCAGTGGTGCCACACGCGCAGCTCAACAGCACGCACGATGTCACCCAAAGCTTGAATGCATCGAGCTTGGGAGGTGAGCGAACAAAGTGAGCACGCGCGATGATCATGTTCACGGCGCCTCCCTGGCAACCACGTGGACGATGGAATACGAGTTTGCGGTGCCGCATGGCCCCGCAATGTAGCAATACGCGACGCCGGCACCCATCGCGCCTGCTACGACAACCGCAGCGCCAGCGCCACCTGCGATCAAAAGCCACGGCGGGCCGGCGGCGTCAGCGTCGTGGGCCTCAGGCGGCGTGAGCGTGCGGGTGCCAGCTAGCGGGGTAGCGGGCGCGATGACACTGCCGTCCCAGCCCTCAAAAACGATCTCGTAGCGCAGCGGACCGTCGGGCGATGGCGCACCGTCGATCGCGGTGGGTTGTGGCACCTGCGATGAAAAGCGCAGGCGGCCGGGGCCAAGCTCGGCGCGCACCATGCTGACTTCCTTCACCGTGTCCTTCCCCGCCAACGACCACGTGCTGCGCAGGCGCGCGGCCGCGACGCGATCGAGCTGGTCTTTCACCTCGACGTCGACGGTGACCGGCGCGGGCGCGCTGTCGGCGGGCGGCGTGAAGGTGCCGCTCACCTGGCCTTGTTGGACAAAGCGCGCTTTGACGCGGCTAAAAATCTCAGCGATGCGCGCCCCAGCGTCAGCGGCGATCGTGGTGTCGCCGCCGAGCACCAACATCTTCATGAACGCCGGCTCGGCCAACGCTTCGTTGCCGTTTAAGACATGCGCGAACGCCAACAAACGGTACGCGTCGATGCGATCGGGGACGGCCAGCGACGTGTCGTCGGCCGCGGCTTGGCAGACAGGCACCATCGCCTTGGTGTCAAACTCGCGGTCGCGTTGCCGACAGGTGTCGAGCGTCGCGGCGCTCGGCGCGGGCGCAACCGCCGCTACAAATGCGATGACGAGCTCTCGGATCATTCGCAAACACCTGCACCGCTGTCCTCGTCAAACACCACACAGCTGCCGCCCGCGCAATGCGCGTCGCTGAAGCACGCTACACGCGCTGAGACGGCGACGGAGTAGCCGTCATCGCAGTGAAAGACTCCTGCGCCACGCGATGCCACCCAACGCCCGCGCGGACATGCGCCAGCACCCGTGATGGTGCCATCGAGGCCAATCGTGAACGTGGTGAGCCCTTGCGCAAACTGCCAGGCGTGCGTGCAGTCTTGCAGCTCGGCGGCGACTTCGGTGACGGCGTCAACGGCGCTACTGCGCGCTTGAAGCCCGGCCACATCGACGCGCTGGCAGCTCGGTGCGATCTGGCAGGTTTTGTTGGCGCAGCGCTCGCTTGCCGCGCAGTCGGTGTCGGTGGCGCACACCGCGCTAGCGACGTCGCCAGGATCGCCGGGCGTACACACGTGCGCGTCAGCGTCGCACAACAGCACGCGTTTGACGTTCGAGTCAGCGCAATCCACATCGTTGGTGCAAAAGCAGCCGTCGCGCGCTTCAAGTCCGCTGCATTGCGGCCCACACGCTTTGCACGAGGCCAGCGCCAACAACGCAATGCCGGTGAGCAGCGCAGTGAGCAGCGTTGTGCGCAGTGTCGTGAGCAGCGTTGTGCGCTGCGTCGTGCGCGCTGCCCTGCGCAACCCTGCGGGCGCGGCGAAGGGCCCACCGCGCGCAGTGTGGCGCCGCCGTACCGGGCCCCCGTCGACGTCGCTGTGGCTGAGGTGTGCTCCGCTGACGCTGCCGCTGCGATCCATCAGCGTAGGTACCTCAGCGGGCTGTGGTCGTCGAGTTCAGCGCGCGGGTGGGATATGGACGATCAAGGGTTGGGATGACTGGCGCGCTTGGGCTAAGGTCGCGTTGCGGGTGGTGCACCGCAGGTGTGGTGGAGTGCTGTGGCTGAGACGTACGGCGAGTTTGAGCTGTTGCGGTTGATCGCCACCGGCGGCATGGCCGAGATCCACCTCGCGCACCAAACGGGTCTCAGCGGTGGCTCGCGCGACGTCGTCGTGAAGCGGATGTTGCCACAACTCGCGGTCCGTGCCGATTTCGTGCAGATGTTTTTGGATGAGGCGCGCCTCGCCTCAAATCTGACACACCCAAACATCGTCGCGGTCACAAAGCTCGGCCGCGTCAACGACAGCTACTACATCGCGATGGAGTTGGTGGACGGCCCACATTTGGGCGCGCTGTTTGCGCACAGCCTACGTCAGCGACGTCCGCTGCCGCTCGAATACTGCTGCTTTGTGGTCGCGCGCGCCGCCGATGGCTTGCACTACGCACATGAACAAAGCGATCCGCAAACGGGCAACAAGCTTGATTTGGTTCACCGCGACATCTCGCCGCAAAATATTTTGGTGTCGCGCGCTGGCGAGGTCAAGGTCACGGACTTCGGTGTCGCCAAAGCATCGACGCACCAGACCAAGACGCGCACCGGGGTCATCAAAGGCAAGGTCGCGTACATGTCGCCCGAGCAATGTCTAGGCGAGGTGGTGGACCGGCGCACCGACGTGTTCGCGCTCGGCATCGTGCTGTACGAGCTGTTGACGCGGCGCCGACTTTTTCGCGACAAAAGCGACCTGTTGATCATGCAGCGCATCACGGGCCATGACGTGGCAGCACCTTCGTCGATCAACGCCGACGTCGACGCCGAGCTTGATGCCATCTGCAAGCTGGCCTTGTCGCGCACGCGCGAAGGTCGCTACGCGGATGCAGCGCAGTTGGCGGACGCGCTCGACGCATGGCTTGTGAAGCGTGCGCCAGACGCCGGCTCAACGCTAGGACGTTGGTTTGAAAAAAACGCCAGCGTGCTCGCCGTCACCGCCGTCCCAGTCGACACCTCTCAAAACGCGACGCAACAAGTGGCGCGCATCAGCCTCCAAGGGGAACGCACGGCACCCACCCCGACTGAAGCGACGTCAATGCCCCCAGTTGATGCGCCGGCTACCGTTCGGCCCGAGGCGCGCTTACCGGCGCGCGCACACGCACCCGATCCCACCACGGTCGCGCCTGACAGCGACCGCACCGCGCTTGACGGCCGCGCGAGCGTGACCGGCAGCGCGCCACGACGCCGACCGCAAGCCCCGACGCTGCCGGCCTTGGCGGCGCCGATTGGCGTCATCAGCACGGAGGTGTCGGCCGGCACCTTGGTGATGCCGGGCCCGCTGCCCAGTGGCGTGCCGCGCCACGCGCTTGAGCTCGCGGTACCGCCCGCTGAGCGTGACGACGTCGTGGGCGATCTCGACGCCGACGACGACGGCCTGAACCGGGCCGCAGGGCTCACGAGCGGCCGTCCCGCGTTGTTGGCCGCTATCGCTTTGGGCGCACTATTGGCGGCGGCGCTGGCGGGGACGTACTGGTGGGTGCGCCCGAGCGCGGTGCTGGCCACCAATGCCGACGCTGGCGTCGCAACCTTAAGTGACGCGGTCGACACGGTTGCACCCAGCGCCACCGTCGATGCGCAGCTGCGCGTCGTCACGGTGCCGTCGGACGTTTGGGTGTTTGTCAACGATGAGAAGGTCGGGCGCTCGCCGGTGGAGGTGAAGCGTGCGGTGGGACCCGTCGCTGTCGAGGCTAAATTTGGCGACGCCATCGCATCGGCCAAGGTCAACCTCGTGGCGGGCGAATCCACCACGGTTCGCCTGCTGGCGAAAGTCGCGCTCAACGTCGCTGCAACCGCGGGCGGCGCCACCCTGAAGGCGCGCGTCAAAGTTGACGGCACGCTCAAAGGCGAGACGCCGTTTTCGCAGGCGAGTTTTGTGCAACCCGAAACCGAGGTCCGTCTGCAAGTGGAGGCGGCCGGCTTTGAGCCCATCGACGTCATCGTCAAGCCCGTCGCGGGTGAGCCGCTGACCTTCAACGCAAGCATGAGCAAGCGCAAAGACAGCGCCACCGCCGTCAAAGAAGCGAGCGGCGCGAAAGTCGTAGAGACGGCCGCCGCCAAAGGCTTGCTCAGCGTGAAGCCGATCGGTGTGGCTATCACCGCGGGCAAGCTCGACGCCGTTGTGTTGCCCGACTTGCCGTTTCGCGGTTTCTCTGCGCGCGCCGGCAAGCATACTTTGACACTGCAAAACCCGGCGGAGCGCATCAACGAAAGCATCGCCGTGCAGATCCCCGCAGATGGCGAGGCCATCGTCATCGTGGAGTTTGACAAGCGCGCCGATCGCTGGGTCGTTAAAAAAGTCACCCGCCGCTGAGCCAATGGGTCAGGCACGTCGCCCGTCCGGTGCACCGTGCCTGCTGTGCGCGCCGCTGTTGCGCGCGGCTTGCGGTGCGCACGGACGGGCGACGCATGCGCGCAGGCCGACCGCGACTACGGCGCGCTTGAAAACGTCGAGCTCTCGCTGCGCACGCCGTCAATGGTGCCGCCCTCGCCGAACGCTGCGTCGACGGTGCCGTGGCGTACCCGGGTGACCGCTACCGTCGCCTCGCACGTCGACGGTGTCGGCGCCGCTTGACCGTCTTTGGCCTCCGGCTCTTGCAGTGCGCCCGCCGCGAATGTGACGGAGGTGGCGGCGGCACCATCGACGGATTGCGTGGCCGATTGAAAGCAGTCGCCGCTGATTTGCACGGTGGTGGATTCATCCGATGCCGCCGCCGCGAAACGCACCTCGATTGCAGCAGTCGCCCGCGCCTGCGTCCCGCTGGGGGCCTGCGCGGCTGTTAACGTTGGCAACTTCACTGTGGATGCCGGTGCGCCGTCGTCGACGCTGCGGGTGAGTGCCACCGTGACGTCAACATCGGCGTCGGCCGCGGTGAAGCTCGCCGCGTATTGGTGCACGTTGATGTCGATGAGCTGCTGCACTTCTGCGAGCTGCGCGGTCTGCGCGCCGACGGTGGCGCTGAGTTTGTCATCGCCCACGAGCTCGACCTTGGTGGAGTTGCTGCTGCCGCCGCCAACACTCAATGCCGCGGTGACGGTGGTTCCGCCGGCCTCAGCGCTCGCCACATAGCGCGCAAACATGCCGTTGGTTTTGATGTCCTCGCTGCCGACGTCTTCGCACGCTGCGCACACGATCGTGACGCCGACGAGCGCGAGCGCGCCGAGCAAGGGAAAGCGACCAGCAACGGGACGAAGTGTGAGCATCGGATCCTCCAGGTGTGTGCTGACCCGCTTATCAAACACCGTGCCGCCTAGCGCGGACCGTTGTCGTGCGTTTTGAGCACGTCTGCTGGCTCAAACTGCGACACGGCCGTCGCACCGCGCGTTGTTTGTGGAGTGCCGATGCGCGGCGGCTATGCTGCGGGCATGCGCTGCCTCGTTGTCGTAACGGCCGTCCTTTTGTCCGCGTGTCTCGATGCGATAGCGATTCCTCTGCCGGGTGGAGCAAGCGAAGGCGAAGGCGAGGGAGAAGGCGAAGGTGAGGGAGAAGGCGAAGGTGAGGGCGGAGGCGAAGGTGAGGGAGAAGGCGAAGGAGAGGGAGAAGGCGAAGGAGACCTCGCTTGCGTCGGATTTATCCCACCCGCGGCGCCAGTGATCGTGTCACCGACGCCCAACAACATCCAAACCGTGCCCACCTCCACGACCTTTGTGACCTCAGCGTTTGACGATGCCGATCCCACGCACCAACACGTCGCCAGCGAATTTGAGGTGTGGCGCGTGCGCAATGGCGTCGCCGATGAGCTGGTGTGGAGCCTGAGCGTCAACACCACGCCATTGAACGCGGGCGCGTTCACCGCCGGCGCTTTGCAGGGAGACGCACTCATCGACGGCGGCTTGGCGGAGTTTAAAGACTTTGTCGTGCGCGCGCGTCACGCCGCGGCCAGCGCCACGTGCACGCAATTTTCACCGTGGTCTGCCAACCTGCCCTTCCGCACCGACGACGGCAGCACTGCGCTGTTTGCGCCCAATGCGGTTCACACGTTCGCGCTCAACATCCCCCAAGCCAGCATCGATGCGCTCAATGACCAGGCGGGCTCACCCGGATGCGTCAACTATAAGCGCGACTATCACACCGCAAGTTTGACCTATGAAAACCAAACCTTCGATGACATTGGCTTGCATATTAAAGGTGGCTGCGGCTCTTCAAGAAACATGAACGGCAAAGCCAGCTTCAAGGTGAATTTGTCGTGGGATGATCCCGCGGTGCCGGGTTGCGCGCCGTCGCGTCGATTGGCCGGGCAAAAGACGCTGACGTTTAACAACGACGTGCAAGACCCGACCTCAAAACACGAGCGCATGGGGTTTGATTTGTACCGCGCCGCGGGCGTGCCTGCGCCGCGCGCCGCAAGCGTGCAACTCGTCGTCAACGGCGAGCTTTGGGGTCTGTACACGCTGGTGGAGTCGTACGACCGACGCATGCTCGCGCGCAACTTCAGCAACAGCAGCGGCATGATGTATGAGGGGGCGTATTGGTGCGACCTGCTGGCGCAAAACGTCCCCGCTGCCCTCGACGATCAAGCGTGCTTCGATCGCGAGTACAACACGTCGACATGCGACTTAGACGTGAACGGCAACCCACCGCCAGGCGACGCGACCGATTGGGAGCTGCTGCGCGGCCTCATCGCCGATCTCGACCTGCTCGACGCCACCGACAGCTTTTATCCCGGTGTGCTCAGCGTGATCGACTTCGACGAATTTCTTTCGATGTGGGCCACCGATATGATGCTTTCACATTGGGATGGATATTCCTTCTACATCACCAATAATTATCGCATTTATCACAACCCGGACACCAATTTATTCACCTTTCACCCATGGGGCATCGATCAGACGTTTGAGTCGGGCGGTGACACCGACCCGTGGGCAGACGGCACGCCGCGTTTGGTGCGCAGCTGTCTTGCAAACGCTGATTGTGAGGCGGCGTTCGCTGCACGCTGGCGCGAAGTTGCCACCCTGTTTGAAGCGATGGACTTCACCGCCCAGGCCGATGCGCTGCACGATCAGCTGCGGCCCTACCTGCAGCAAGACCCTCGCAAGGAATATACGATGCAAAATTGGGAGGACCGGCGCACCTCGACCAACGACTGGATTGCACAGCGGCCTGCGCGCGTACGCGCCTACCTCACCTCCCACGGCCATTGAGATCGCGAGCTGTACGGGCTTGTGGCGTCGTT
>JAYTVG010000842.1:0-1153 GCA_043744135.1 Deltaproteobacteria bacterium
GCGACGACGTCGGCGCTTTTGGGTGGCCGATGTTCGATCACGTTGGTTTCGAGGTTGCGCACGTCGACGGGTGCACCGAGATAGCCGTCGCTAAACGCCGCGAACGAGCTGGTGTCGTAGTTGCCGACCATGCGGTTAGGTTGAATGCCGCCGCCCGCAAACAACACCGAGTTGATCGGCCAGTGGCCGCCCGCGTGCGGCCACGTGCGCGCGAAGTCCGACAACACAACCACCAAGGTCTCATCGAGCAGCGTGCCGCCCGAGGGCCGCGGCGTGAGCTTCATTTCGCCCAAGATGCGCCCGACGTTTTCCATCTCGGCCCACAAGTTCACGAAGTGCTCGCCCTCGGGGCTGCCGTGGGTATCGAAGTTGAAGTCGCCGATCCCCGACAAACGCAAGGTCACCGCCGACGACAAATTGCTCTTGAGCAGCTTCAGCGCAAGCTCGATGCCTTCTCCGCTTGGGCTGTCGTCTGCCGTGTTGCTGGTGATGCTGATGCCGTACGGCCCGTTGAGCACACGCCAAAAGGCCTCGGTTGCCATGTGCTCGGTGCCGGGGGTGTTTTCCAAGATCGTCATGACATCTTTGGCCAAGATCTTCGAGACGCCACCGACGCCGTCATACAGCGTGTTGAGCAGCTGATCGGTGGCAGGCGTGCTGATGCCTTTGAGCTTGCGCAAGCGCGCGCGCACGACGTCGTCGACGCGACTGGACGGCACCGACGCGGTGATCTGGTCTTGCCAGTCCGCCACCGCTTGCAGCGGCAGGTCGCGCTGGACGTCGTGCCACTGCGCACCGCGCATCGACAGCGTGTCTTGCAAGCCCGCGATGCTTTGCAGGTGCACGGGCGATGCGATGGCGGGCAAGCCGAAGGCGTTTGGGTCGGCGACGTTGTTGATGGCCACAGACGGCAGCACGCGCTCACCGTCGCCGAAGCGCTCATACATCGCTTGCGCGGCCCACGCCTGCACGGCGGGCGAGCGGTATTCGCCGCCGGGCGCACCGGACATCGCGCTGATGATGCCAGACAAATGCGCAGCGGTGCCGTGGTCGACGCCGTGCAGCACGCAGGAGTTTTCCCACAGGTTGAAATGGCGCCACGCGTAGCCGTTGGGCGTGGCAGTGATGCCGGGCTCAAGGACCGTGCGCTGGT
>JAYTVG010000843.1:0-12870 GCA_043744135.1 Deltaproteobacteria bacterium
GTCATCACCGACACCATCGCGCTGCGCGACAACGCCTTGGCCGCAGCGCAAGCGGGCAAGATCCGCGCGCTGAGTGTCGCACCCCTCGTCGCAGAGGCGATCAAGCGGGTGCACACCGGCGAGTCCATCAGCACCCTGTTCCTGTAGAATTCCATTGTTCATGTTTGTTGGCGCGTGCACTTGGGCGAGACACACTCGCGCATTGACGTCGCGCATGGTTAAATCGGTGCATGGCCGACCCCCTAACAAACGCTGGCGCTGCAGTGACGGTCGCTTTGACCCCGCCGCGCGCGCGACCTGATGCGGCAGCGGTGCGCCCGGATGCGCAGACGCTCGACGCATTTGAGCGCAGTCGGTCGGGCCAACGCCTGGAAGTGCGCGGCGGCTTTCAAACCAGCGGCGGCGCCGACCTCAAAACCTTGTTGTCGAAGTTGACGGCGCCGGTGACCCTCCCTTTGGACGGCAAGACCATCACGCTACCGAGAGACGCGCGCGTGTTGTTGCAAGCGTTTGCGCCACCGATGTCGTCGACAGAGTTTAAGCGCCGCACGGGGTTGGAGCTCAGCGCCGTGCACGCGCTGCTCGACGACGCCGTGTACTCAGGCGTCACTGCACCGATCAACCTTGCCGCCAAGGAGCTCAAAGACGCGCTGGGGCTTGATCGTGTGTACGGCTTCGCAGGCGCGGGCGGACAGTGGAGCAGCATCGACGGCCTCGACGTGCGAAACCCCGCGCGCCCGCTGCAGGTGACCGCCACCGCAGCGTCAACGCAACAGCTCGCCTTTGATGGTGACAGCACGCACACGAAGTTTTTTGGCGCCTTCATCGAGCGCTTGCGCGACGGTGGTGGCGACGTCATCGCGTGTGCGATGCAGGCCGCCGCCGGCTTCGCAGACACCAGCGGCGGCCGGCGACAAGTCTCCACGCTGCAGGTGGCGGGTGCCCGCAACGCGCCAGTGGCGGGCGACAAACACACCCTCGCCCTCGTCATCGGCAACGGCGACTACCAGCAGGGCCCCGGCCGACCAAACGATCTCCCGGGCGTCGCGTTTGACGTTAAAGCGCTCGCGCCCGCCCTCGCTGCGCACGCGGCCGTCGAGGTGAAACAGAACCTGACGGCGCGACAGATGAACGCCGCGGCGCGCTTAACGATCGATCGCGCTAACGCCGGTGACGATGTGGTGGTGGTGTTTTCAGGCCACGGCATCACGCAAGGCATCGTCGGTGTCGACGCCGCACCGGGTTCGCTTGACGGTGTGCTCACGACAGCGCAGATGCAGTCGTTGGCCGACCACGCTCGCTCGCGTGGCATCAACTTTGCGTTCGTCATCGACGCGTGCCACTCGGGCACCATCGGCGAGACCGCGCGCCTCAGCGATATCGCTCAGCTCAAGGTGCGCGCGCGCACTCAACCCGAGGTGTTGTCGACGCTGACCGCGATGGAGAAATTCGAAGCCAACAAGCACGCGAAGTTGTCGGGAGAGGTAGCGGCTGCAGCGGGGAAGATGTGGCACACGGTGCAGGCACAACCGGCGCCGCTGACGCCGCTGGATGCGCGCCGCTTTGATGCGGCACTGCGCCAAGCGGCAACCCTGCTCGACAAGCCCCCACAAAGCCTCACTGCCGAGGACCTCATGGTGTTGCGCGCCGTCGACCACGGCTTTGACGTCCAACTCAACCAAATCAGAAGGCGCCTGCCGTAACTCATGTTCGCCAGACTGCAGCGGGCAACGACGTCACAGGCGTGTAGCGCTCGCGATCTTGACGAGGTGGGGTGGCGGGGGGTACTTGGGGATATGCGACAATTGCTCACGCCCTGGCGTCTTGTGGTTACGGCCTCGGTCGCGTTGGCGTTTGGCAGCGGCTGCGGACCCATCCTGTCGACGTATCTCATCGTGTCGGCGCAAGCCGACCTTGACGGCGCGAAGGCGGCTGAAGCCGAAAAATACGCGGTGTACGAGTACACAGCTGCGTCGCAGTACCTGCACAAGGCGCGTGAGGAGCAAGGGTACGCGGATTTCGGACCCGCGATCGACTTCGCATTTAAGGCGGACGAGATGGCGACCAAGGGCATCACGCGCGCTGCCGAAGAAAAAAAGCGTCTGGCACAAAGCCCAGCGTCGCTGCCGTCGATGTCGGGGGCCGCGCCAACGGCTCCGGCGGACACACCTAGCGTGAAGATTGTTCCAATCCCGGCGGGTCAAGCGCCGGGGCAGCCCGCGCCCAAGGAGTAGCCGATGCGCGTGATGTCGACAGGCGCGACCGTGCAGCATCGTCGTGGGCAGTGCGTAGGGGTGGCGATGACCGCCCTTATGGCCGCCGCCGTCATGAGCGTCGCCGTTGTGGGGTGCGTGGGGCCGGGCTTGTACACGCAAGCCGACGTGGTCCGCAGCGACATCGACAAAGCGCGCAAATCCGGCGCGTACCAGTGCGCGCCACGCGAGCTCGCGCTGGCGGAAAGCAACGTCGACTTCGCACAAAACGAGCTCGCCCAAGGGGATTTTTTACGCGCCCAAGCGCACATGGACGTCGCGGTGCAAAACGCGCAGCTGGCGCTGCAAAATAGCAAGGAGTGCGCGCCCAAACGCGTGCTCATCAAACAAAACACCGACCGCGACGGCGACGGCATCTTTGACGACTTGGACGCATGTCCCGACCAAGCCGAAGACAAGGACTTGTTTGAAGATGAAGATGGCTGTCCGGAAGCCGACAACGACAAAGACGGCGTGCTCGATGCCCTCGACCGGTGCCCCAACACCGCGGGCCCCGCCGAAAATGCCGGCTGCCCATTTGACGACCGAGATGCCGATGGCGTCCCTGACCCCAAAGACGCATGCCCCGACGCTGCAGAGGACAAAGACGGTGACCGCGACGACGACGGCCGCCCGGACCTGGACGCTGACAATGACGGCGTGCAGGACTGTGTGGCGGGTTGCGCGCCACCGGCGGGCACCACGTGCGACAGCTGCACCCAGGGCACGCCACAGACCACGCTTGAAGACAAAGACGGCTTTGAAGACGACGATGGCTGCCCTGACGTCGACAACGACAAAGACGGCTTGCTTGACACCCTCGACGCGTGTCCCAATGTGCCGGGCCCGCCAGAAACCAAAGGCTGCCCCGATCAAGATGGCGACAGCATCGCGGACATCGACGACAAATGCCCGACGCAACCCGGCGTGCTGCAACCCGACGTGCCGGAAAAAAACGGCTGTCCTAAAGAATACAAGCTCATCATCATCAAAAACGATCGCATTGAGATCAAGCAGCAAGTGCAGTTTGACACCGGCAAAGCCACCATCAAGCCGATCAGCGCGAAGCTGTTGGCGGAGGTGGGCGACGCGCTGCGCAACTCAAACTTGGAGAAGGTGACGGTGGAGGGCCACACCGACGACGTTGGCGATGACGCCTCCAACCTAAGGCTGTCGCAAGATCGCGCCACCTCAGTGTTGGCATGGCTGCGCGATATCGAGCATGTCAAACCCGAGTTGATGGAAGCGATCGGCTACGGCGAGACGAAACCGTTCGTGTCCAACCGCACCAAAAGCGGCCGCCAACAAAACCGGCGCGTCGAGTTCAAGGTGCAGCGCTGACACGCTCCCCTCTGATGGTGCAGAGGGGAGCCGAACCGCGATCGTTTTGTTGGAGGACAGCTAGGGATTCGAACCCCAGATACCATCGCTGGTACTCCTGATTTCGAGTCAGGTGCCTTCAGCCACTCGGCCAGCTGTCCATCACGCACACGCTAACGGCCGAGCGGCTCGACGTCAACGGCACGTTGCGTGGCTGCGCGCCGCGTTTGATCTTCGTTTGCCCACAGCGTTGTCGAGCGACGTTGCGCGTGCGGTGACCTTCGGCTGCGCTGACAGCCGCGAGCGCACAACCGTCGACCGCTGGGAAGCCGACGCGCTGCGCATGAAGCGCTGCACTCACCTGGAGCGCCTCCCCTTCGCCCTGCGAGGCGATTGCGCAGTCCACCACGGTTTAGGCCACGCCAGCGCAGCAACGCAGCCACAAGCTCGTACAGTTCGGGTTCAGAAGTGATAGGGAGAGGGGATGGATCAGACACCCCGTGGCGCCACAATCGTCGTCAAATCCCAAGCGGGCCTGTCGCTGGAGCGTCCCACGTTTGAGCTTTTGGAGCGCAAATCGGGCAAGCGACATCGCTTTGATGCGCTATCGGTGCGCATCGGGGCAGGACCCGGCAGCGATCTCATGCTCGACGACGCCACGGTGTCCAGCGTGCACGCTGAGATCCACGCCACGCCGCGCGGCTTTAAGCTGCGCGACTTGGGCAGCACCAACGGCACCAGCGTCAACGGCGTGCGCGTTGTCGAGGTGTACTTGGACCACGGCGCCGTCATCTCGGTCGGCGAGGTGCTGTGCGAGTTTCAGCTCAGCAAAGAAAAAGTGGCGCAACCCATCTCACAAACCACCGAGATGTACGGCGCAGTCGGGGCATCGCCGTCGATGCGGGCGATTTTTTCGCGCATCGAGCGCGTCGCAAAAACCGATGCCACCGTCATGGTGCACGGCGAGACCGGCACCGGCAAAGAGGTGGTGGCGTGGGCGCTGTACGAGGCGTCCAAACGCAAAGGTGCGCCATTCGTCGTCATGGATTGCGGTGCCGTGACGCATTCACTGATCGAAAGTGAACTGTTCGGCCATGAAAAAGGTGCGTTTACCGGCGCGCACCAACGGCGCATCGGTGCCTTTGAGCGCGCCCACGGAGGCACGCTGTTTTTGGACGAGCTCGGCGAGCTCAGCTTGGAGCTGCAACCCAAATTGTTGCGCGCGTTGGAACGGCGCGAGATTCAGCGTGTCGGCGGCGACCGCGCGGTGCCGGTGGATGTGCGCATCATCGCCGCCACCAACCGCGACCTGCGCTCCATGGTGGCGCGTGGCGAATTTCGCGAGGACCTGTACTACCGGCTCGCGGTGGTGACGCTTGAGATCGCACCGCTGCGCGAGCGCAAAGAAGACATCGCTGCGTTGGTCGATCACTTTTTGGCGGGCATGAAGCTCGATCGCACGGCGCTCCCGGACGGCGCCATCGATCGCTTTATGGAACACAACTGGCCCGGCAACGCGCGTGAGCTCAAAAACGCCGTCGAGCGCGCGGTGGTGTTGGGCGAGACCAAGTTCTTAGCGTCGTCAGGCGTTAGTGTGGCACCAGCCGCGGCGCCAAACGCACCCGTCAGCAGCGGGGCGTCGGGGAGTTTCACGGTCAACGTCGTCGACGCGTACAAAGATCAAAAAGCGCGCGTGGTGGCGGACTTTGAAGAGCGCTACGTGCGGCAGCTGATGAAGGAGCACGACGGCAACGTGTCGGGTGCGGCGCGGGTGGCCGGCATCGATCGCATGAGCCTGCACAAGATCTTGGCGCGCTATGGCCTCGACGCCCGCGAGCTCGCGAAGGACTAATGCGCGTCACGCGCGGCTGTCATCGAGCATGACGCGGTCGCGCCCGGCGTGTTTGGCGCGGTACAGCGCCGCGTCGGCGCGCTCGCGCAGCGCCAACGCGTCTTCGCCCGCGGCCAAGACCGCCACGCCAAACGACGCGTTGACCGACACCGGCCCCTTGGCGCTGTCAAACGTCAACGCCTTGATAGCCAGCCGCATGCGATCGGCGAGCTGCACGGCGCCTTGCGCTGCCGTGCCCTCGAGCACCACGCACATCTCTTCGCCGCCGTAGCGCGCCACGATGTCGGTTTGGCGCGCCACCTCGCGCAAGGCATTTGCGACGCCCACGAGCACCACGTCGCCGGTGGCGTGGCCGTATGTGTCGTTGACCTGTTTGAAGTGGTCGACGTCCACCAAGATGGCGGCGAGCGGCTGTTGCGCGCGACGCGACCGTAAGATCGCGACGTCGAACTGCGCGTCGAGCGTCCTGCGGTTGATGAGGCCCGTGAGGCCGTCGGTGGTGGCTTGGTGCTCGACCGAAAAAAACAGCCGCGCGCCCGCCAGCGCGAGCCCAGCGATGTCGCACACGACGTCGAGCGCGTCTTTGGTGTGGGGCCGCAAGCGTTCGCCGTGTGGCACCGCCACCACCAACAGCCCGGTGACTTCGCCTTGGGCGGTGAGCGGCAGCACGCGCAGGTCGCCGAGGGCGCGCGTGCGGCGGTCGTTGTGCATCATCAAACCGCGCGCGGCGACGTCGACGGTGGTGTGCGGCAGCGCCGCCCGCTGCACCAGCGCACGGCCAACCCACGCCTCAGCGTCCACCGCAAAGCGTTCACCCTCACCGAGCGGAAGTGCAGTGGCGCGCCCCTCGGGGCCGACCGACGTGCGCGCCACGCACAAAATCGGTGCGCTGCCGGCGGCGCGCTCGACGGTGAGCACCGCGATGCTCGCGTGCGGGCACAGATCGCAAGCGACTTTCAGCGTTTGGTCGAGGGCGTCGGCCAAACGCACGACGCCGCAAAACGCGCGGCCAGCTGCGAACACGCGGGCGTTTTTATGGCGTTCGTCGTCGAGCGCCGACAACACGCGCTCGGTGCGCAGCGCGTTACCGATGTCGTCGGCGAAACCGATCGCGAGCTGCTCTTGGCGCGCATCAAACGCTTGCGCGCGATCGACGTCAAACAGCACGACCGCGAACACCACACCGTGCTCCAGCAGCGGCGCTGCCACCGCCGCGCGCGCGCCGGCGCGGTGCTGGCGGACGATCGCGTCGTCGAGCAAGCGCACCGCGCGGCGGCTTTTGTCGACGATACCGCACACACCACTCAACGTCACACGCGCCACAAAAGCGCCGTCAGTCGTCGTCACCTGCTCGTGCAGCACAAACGACTGCTGGCCCGGTTCACGCAGATACAACGCCGCACCGTCAGCTTGCAGCGCGGCGCGCCCCAATTGCAGCGCGCGATAACACGCGTCGCGCGCGGCCAGCGTACGGCTGATGAGCGCGCGATCCGCATCGCCATCGTCGCTGCCGAGCAGGCGCAGCAGGCTGGCGTCGTGGTGCAGCTGCAAGATCTCGCCATCGGCGCGCGCGCGCTCTTTGTGTTCAGCGAACGCCACCGCGCCAAACAACACGCTGCGCCCAAGCGACGCAAAGGCACAAAAGAACACCGCGTACATCACCACGTCACCGAGGGTATCGACCGACACAGGCATCTGCGCGCCCACCATCGCCACCACACACGCCGCCACCAACGCAAACAAGTTGCCGCCAGACAGCGCGGCGCCCAGGACCGTCGCGACGGCAAAGTACGGCACCAGCCACGCCACCGAAGGCCACGCTTGGTGGGCCAGCGCCAGCGGCGCACACACGAGTGCCACCATCTGTAAGCGCCACACCCGCGCGCGCGTCACACGCAGCGCGAGCAACAACGCGACCGCAAGGCCGCAGCCAAACGCGCCCGCACCTGGAGCCTTGAGCGCACAGCTCGCGGCCACCCAGCACAACAGCGCGGCGCTGCCGATGTGCACCCAGCGCGCCGGCACCTCAAATTGGGCCTCGCGGCTGTGCAGGCGCGGCCGACGGTCGACAAACGCGTCGCGCGCGCTCGAGGGGGTAGCAGTGGCAAACGCCGGCGCGGTGCTCATCCACCAGCTGTAGCGCTTGGCTGCGAGCGGGTCACTTTTTTGGCGGTGGGCTCACGGCTGCAACCGGCGCGGCGGACGCATCAGCGGGCGCATCGGCGGACACATCTGAGCGCACGGCAGCGACGGGCAATCCCGTCAGCAAGATTTCATCGGTGCGCACAAACCCAAGCTCGTTGCGCGCGGCGCGTTCAAGTGCTGCTTGGCCATCGACGCCCGCTGCGTTGAGGGTGGCGACTGCGTCTTTGAGCGTGTCGTTGCGGTCGCGCTGCGCTTGTACCTGTTGGCTAAGCTGGGCGTTTTCCCGCTGTTGTGCACGCAGCATCCACCAGCCGTTTTTGGACAGCACCGCAAACAGCCCAACGCATAGGCTGAGACCGAAACAAACCACCAACACATCACGAGGGCGTAGCACGGCGCACCTTAAGCTCACCGTCCATCTTGTTCAAGTTCGCATCCCGGTGATAACAACGTTGCATGCCATACGTCGTCACAGACAATTGCCAAAAGTGTCGTTTCACCGACTGCGTGAGCGTGTGTCCCGTGGATTGCTTCCACGCTGACGACGCGATGCTGTACATCGCGCCGAAAGACTGCATCGACTGCGGCGCCTGCGAGCCCCAGTGCCCGGTGCACGCGATCTTCGAGGACCGCCAGCTGCCGGCCGACAAAAAAGCCTGGCTGCAAATCAACGCCCAGCGCTCAGACGAGCTGCCGACGATTTCGCAAAAAGCCGAGCCGCTGCCCACCGCACAAGAGCGCAAAAAGCAGCTGGGCTATTAATCTGCCACATCGCGTCGGCTGATTTGGACCACGCCACGCTGGTGACGCAGCGACGATGCTGTTGACCGCCGCGTCGGCGGCAAGGCGCACCATGTGATTGTGAAGTTGGCGGGGGTCGGGCCATGTCGACGGCGGGCTGTCCGCACCGTTTGCGGCGTTGCGGCATCTCACCTGCAACACGCACTGGGAGATCCGCCATGACCACCGCGCACGACTTCACCCTGAAGACCATCGACGGCACCGAGCGCGCACTGAGCGCGTATCAGGGCAAGGCGATGCTGATCGTCAACGTTGCGAGCGCGTGTGGGTACACGCCTCAGTACGGCGGCTTACAGGCGCTGCACACGGCGATGGCGGCGCGCGGCCTCGCGGTGTTGGGGGTGCCGTGCAACCAGTTTGGTGCGCAAGAGCCCGGCAAAGAGGCTGAGATCGCCACGTTTTGCCAAAAAAACTACGGCGTGACGTTTGATTTATTTAGCAAGGTCGATGTCAACGGCCCCACGGCCCACCCGCTGTACCAATGGTTGACGTCAGCGGGCGCAGTCACGGGCCCAGTGAAGTGGAATTTCGCCAAGTTCGTCGTCGACAAACGCGGCAACGTGGTGGCGCGCTTTGATTCCGGCACCAAGCCCGACAGCAAAGAGTTGGCGGACGCCATCGCCACGGCTCTCGCTTAGGCGTCGACGGCGCTGATGGATGCGCCCGTTAGCCGAGCAAGCGGTCCAAGATAATCGCCGCCGCTGAGCGCACGCTGAGGTGATTGTAGCCGTCGTCGGCGCCCCCCAGCAACGGGGCGAGCACCACGTCGGCAGCGTCCATAATGCTGGGCGCCATGCCGTGGCCGGTACCGAACAACAACACGCTTGACGCCGTCGTGGCCAGGCGCATGCGCAAGCTGTCGTAGGGCACAGCGCCTTGCGGCTTTGCGGACGTCGCTATCACCAGTGGTGCGGTACCGGTGAGCGCTTGCTCGGCGTCGAGCACGTCTTTGACCGACGACACCACGCGCACCAGGCGCATGGCGTTTTGGCGGTCGGCGTTGCGCTTGACGCCGTCCCCTTCCCAGTAGGCCGCGATCGCCTTCGCCATGGCTTGTTGCGCGCTGATGGGCGTGACGACGTAAAACGCCGCGACGCCGTAGCTGCGCGAGCTGCGCGCGATGTCGTGCACGTCTAAGTTGGTGATGGAGGTGGTAAACACCGCGCCGTGTTTGTTGACGCACGGGTAATGCACCAGCGCCGTCACGAGGCGACCCCGCGTCATGCGCGCACCTTACGCGCGGGCTCGAGCGCCGCCACGTCGTCATCTTGCAACAAGCGGCGGTCCGCGGCCGTCAGCGTGTGCTGCGCGAACAAGTCGGGGCGGCGCGTGGCGGTCAGCGTCAGGCTGTCTTTGCGCTGCGCGCGCGCGATGTCTTTGTGGTTTCCCGACAGCAACACCGCGGGCACGTCGACGTCATGGTAGCTGTTGGGCTTGCTGTACTGCCGATGCTCAAGCAATGCTTCGCTGTGGCTCTCCGTCACCGCGGACGTGGCGTTGCCGAGCACGCCAGGCACCAAGCGAGCGGACGCATCAAAGATCGCCAGCGCCGCCAGCTCACCGCCGGTCAGCACGTAGTCGCCGATTGACACGGTCTCGTCGACGTACCGTTCGACGCGTGCGTCGGTGCCCTCGTAACGGCCGCAGACAAACACCAAATGCTGGTAGCTGCTGAAACGGCGCGCGGTGGCTTGGGTAAACAGCGCGCCGCGAGGCTCCACCAACACGACGCGGCGCGTGGCGGCGGGGTGCTGCGCGTCGTCGGTGGCGATGGCGTGTGCGATGGCGTCATGCGCCACGTCGACGCGCACGATCATGCCTGCACCACCACCGCAGGGCGCATCGTCGACGGCGTGGTGCGCGGCTTTGTCTTTGCGGTGTGAAAACGCCCTGAGCTGCAACACCGTTGACGACAGCATTCCCGCGTCGTGGGCGCGTCCGAGGATCGACGTGTGCAGGGCCGCGTCAATCATCTCGGGAAACAACGTGATGAAGGTCGCGCGCACGCTTCAGCTCTCGTCGACGGCGTCATCGTCGTCGTGGCCGTCGTCAGGTGCTGCGCGGTGCGCTTTGGTGTCTTGCTCAAGTGTCAACAGGCCGGCCGGCAGATCGAGCACCACGCGCGTGCTTGACGCCTCCACCACCAGCGGCGCCACAAACGGCACCGACGCCTCGCCGCCGCCGACGCGCGCCACGATCAACAACGGCTGTGCACCGTTGTGTTCGAAGCGATCGGCGCGACCCAGCAGTGCGCCCGCGGGATCGAACACGTCGGCACCGACGACGTCGACCAAAAACACGTCGCCCGCCTGTGCAGCAAAATCCACGCGTCGCGCAAACAGCTCATGTGCGCGCAGTGCGTCGGCGGCGTTTCGATCGCTGACGCCTTTGAGTTGCAGTCGGTCGCCTTCAAACGCCAACACGGTGTGTGCGTGGGTGCCGATGCGCACGTCGACACCGGCGCGTAGGGTCTCGCTGCTGCCGTGGTGCAGTTTGACGTGCAGGCCGCCTTTGAGGCCGTGTGGGCGCGTCACGTAGCCGAGCGAGACCCAGTCGTGGTCGCTCGCATCGTTTGGGGTCGGGGGTCGCGCGACGTGTTTCACGGTTGTGTCGCCCACGACGTCAGCGCCGGCATGCGATCGCTAGCTTTCGTTGCCAGCGTCATCGGTCGCGGCAGGTGGAGCGCCGCCCTCAGGCTCTAAGATTTCCAAGCTGACGCGGGCGTTTTGTTTCGCGCCCGCCGCCGACAGCAGCGTGCGAAACGCCTTGGCGGTGCGGCCTTTTTTACCGATCACCTTGCCGAGGTCGTCGCGCGCTACCTTGAGGCGATAGATCTGCTCAGTTTCCGTGCCGCTTTGCACGACGTCGACCGGCGCGGGGTTGTCCACCAACGCTTTAGCGACAACCTCAACCAGTCCGCGCATGAAAAACTACGCGTCCGCTTTGGGGGCGGCAGCGCGCGCGATCTTCAAGATGTCATTGACGGTGTCAGACGGGCTCGCGCCGGTTTTGACCCATGCGTCGATGCGGTCAAGCTTGAGGTTGATGCCGTGCGGGCGTTTGGGATCGTAGGTGCCCACTTGCTCGATGAAGCGGCCGTCGCGCGGGAAGCGGTGGTCGGCGACGACCACACGGTAAAACGGCCGTTTCTTGGCGCCAGCACGAGCGAGTCGAATAGTGACCATCGATCCAAACCTCACGTCCGTCATAGCCCTCGCGGGGACGAACTTTACGTGTTGGCAGCGTCGAGTCTTGCGAAAGATCTCGCTGCGCCCACACCATGTTTCAGCGCATCGCTGCGCAGGGAACGCGCACTGAACCTTGGTTAGGGCGCAGTGTCAACAGGTGTTGCCGCGATCGCGCCCGCACCGCGACCGGCTGCGTAACGCGAGACGCAGCGTACATCGATCACATGCCACCAAAAGGTTCCGTTTTGTGCGTTGGTGAAACCAGGGTTGGTCGAGCTGTAGCGCTTCAAACACCTGAAAACACGTAATTATCTCGTTCTGCCTACACCAACGCACTGCGTCAGGCCCGGCTTTTGCGTACATTGCGGCATGAACTCTCCCGCCGCTGCTCTTGCGTCCCCTGTCGACGGCCGCGCCTTCGCCCGGCGCACCGCGTTTGTGCTCAACGCCAACGCGCGCGGCGTCAGCGCGTCGCTGATCGAGCGGCTCGCCGAGCTGGTGCCCGCGGGCGACCTGTTTTTGTCGCGCACGCTGGATGACGCGCAGGTGTTTTGCCGCACGGTGTTGCGTCGCGGCTACGGGCAGGTGTTTTTGGGCGGCGGCGACGGCACGCTCGTGACCACCATCAACGTGCTGCGCACCATCGCCGTGCGTGAAGGGCTCAAGATGCCCGCGGTTGGGATCTTAAAGCTCGGCACCGGTAACGCCATGGCGCGCGCCCTCGGTGCTGGCGATCCGTTTGTCGACGCGCACCACGCGCTCAACAAGGGCGAGCAACGCACGCGCGAGGTGCAGTTTGTCGAGGCCCATGTCGACGGCAAGGTCGAGCTGACGCCGTTTGCGGGCATGGGCTACGACGGCATCGTGCTTAACGACTACGTGTGGCTCAAAGACAAAGCCAAGGCGTCACCGCTGGCAAAGAAGGTCGTCGAGGGCGTGTGGGGGTATTTGGGCGCGATGTTGTTTCGCTCGGTCCCCGCCCAGCTCAAAGCGCCGTTGCCGCACGTTAAGATCACCTCGGCGAGCGACGCTGTGCGCGTCAAAAAAACCGCGCAGGGTGACGTGCACACCGTCATCCCCGCCGGCACGGTGTTGTTTGACGGCAAAGCGCCGATTTTGTCGATCGGTTCGATCCCGTTTTTTGGCTACGGCTTCACGATGTTCCCGTTTGCGGGCAGCAAAGCCGGTCACGCGCAGCTGCGCGTCGGCAACGTCCCCATCCCCACCATCTTGGCGCACCTGTACCCAAGCGTGTGGCAAGGCACCTTCCGCCACCCGGGGCTCATGGACTTTTTGGTGAAGGACGTTGTCA
>JAYTVG010000844.1:0-3667 GCA_043744135.1 Deltaproteobacteria bacterium
ATCAACGTGCCCGTGCTCGCGATGTTTGACGTCATCGAAGCCATCACCAACTCGCAGCCGACAACGCAGACCGACACCAGCGCGGTGTGGGGGCCTTCCGATCCGCAAGGGCTCGAACGCTTGTCATACCGCTTCACCGTTGACGAGGTCGCGGGCGCCGCTCGCAGCTACACGTACAAATTGGAAGCGCGCGTGAAAGATGCGACGGCGCAAGAAGACTTCGTCGTCGTGTTTGAAGGCGCCGCACAACCGGGTGAGGACAACGATGGCACCGGCTCATTGACGTGGCATTTCGGATCGCGCCGCAACTTGGTGCGCGTCGACTGCGATGTCGTCGGCGATATCGTCATCAGCTACGACGTCACCACCGAACCGCGTGCGCTCGATGTGGTGTTTACGCAGGTCGCCAACGAATGCGCCGGTGAACTGCCACACGACGCGCACTACACGTACACCGAAGCGCTGGATCGCAGCGGCTCGATGGACTTTGCGATCGAGACCAACATCCACGCGGCCAACGAAAACAAGCCCGAAAACGAGTTGGTGGCGGTGCGCTCGCGTTGGACCAGCGAAGGGGCCGGCCGCGGCGATATGCGCATCAGCGGTGGCGAGGTCGACGACGATCTGGCCCGCGAGCTGCCCAACAGCGGCGCCACCAGCGTCGACTTGCTGGAGTGCTGGGACGCAAGCTTCATCTCGACCCACGTCGACACCAACCCTGATGCGCTCGAGGCCTACTTGAACCATGCGAACTCCGGCGACGCAGCCAGCTGCCCATTTGCCGACGCGCAATTCGCTGAGCTGTAGCCCCGCAGGCCAACGTCACGACGCGCGCGACTTCGGTCGCGCGTTTTTTTTGCGCTGCTGTTCGTTGTTCGTCGGTTCAGCGCCGCGTCGCTAATCGCATCGGCGTGCTGCACTTCGAGCTTGCAGGTTGAACAACCGCGCTTGCTGCATGAAGCGCGCGTGAAGGGTGCGCGAAGCGGTAGCCGCGCGGGTGCGCTTCGATCCATGATGCGCTGGCGCCGATCGCGGTGCGGAGGCTGACGGTGCGTAAAACTCTCGCGATGGTCTTGGCTGGCGGTGAAGGCAAGCGCTTGTTTCCGCTCACCAAGGAACGCAGCAAACCCGCGGTGTATTTTGGCGGGCGCTACCGGCTGGTCGACTTCGCCTTGAGCAACCTGGTGAACTCGGGCTTTCACCAAATCAAAGTCATCACGCAGTACCGTTCGACGTCGCTGGTGCGCCACCTCACGCGGGCGTGGCCGGTGGCCTCCGCGGTGCTCGATCAGTATATCGAGTGCGCGCCCGCCGCGATGAACCGTGGCCCGACATGGTTTCGCGGCACCGCGGACGCGATTTACCAAAACCTCGATTTGCTGCGCGAGGTCAAACCCGACGACACACTGATCTTTGGCGCCGACCACATCTACAAGATGGACATCGCCAACATGCATGCGTTTCACCTCGACAACGACGCCGACGTCACCATCGCCACCATCCCCGTGCCGCGTGAAGAAGCGAAAGCGTTCGGCGTGCTGCACGTCGACGACACCGGCAAGGTGCTCGCATTCATCGAAAAACCCAGCGACCCACCTCCGATGCCCGGGCGCCCAGACATGGCGCTGGCGTCAATGGGAAACTACATCTTCAAAAGCAAAGTGCTGGTGGAGGAATTGCGCGCCGACGCCGACGCGCAAGATTCCGCGCACGACTTCGGCAAAGACATCTTGAGCACCGCGCACCAACGTCTCAACGTCTATGCGTACGATTTTGCGAGCCACCTGTGCAAAGGCGAAAGCGAACCCACGCGCGGCTATTGGCGCGACGTCGGCACGCTCGACTCCTACTTCGACGCGTCGATGGACCTCGTCAGCGTCAGTCCGCAGCTCAACTTGTACAACGACGATTGGCCGATCCGCGGCTCGCCGGCACCTGGCGGTCCCTCGAAGTTCGTGTTCGCGGACTTTGCCGGTGGCCGCGTCGGCATGGCGCTCGACTCGATTTTAGGCGGTGGCGTCATCGTGTCAGGCGGGCGCGTCGAGCGCTCGGTGTTGTTCCCGCAAGTGCGCGTCAACAGCTACAGCACCGTCACAGACTGCGTGATCTTTCCTGAGGTCACGGTCGGACGCGGGGCGCGCTTGAGCCGCTGCATCGTGGACAAAGGCGTCAACATCCCGCCCGGCGAAGTCATCGGGGAAGACCTACAGCACGATCGCCAACGCTTTACAGTTTCTGATGGCGGCGTCGTTGTGGTCAGTCGCGATGCCTACGGCCAAACCGATGAGTATGACGTCTGACGTCGACGCGGTGGCCGCTCGCCGCCCGCATGCGCCCGCGCGCTTGGACTTGGTGGCGGCGCGGCTGCTGCCCGTGCACCCAAACGTCGTGTCGTTGCTCAAAGCGTTTTTGGTGACGCCGCTGATGGTGCTCGCACTCAAGCGCGTCGACGTGCTGCCGACCACCGCGTGGATGGTGACGCTGTTGTTTGTCGCTTTTGTGTTGTGCGACGTGCTCGATGGCATGCTGGCGCGCGGACGATATCTGCGCACCGGCGCTGGCCGCCTCATCGACTTGTTCACGGACTATCCGATGGCTTTTGTCGTCGCGGTGTCGTGCTTAGACGTGCTGCCGCGTGAGTTGGTCGCGGGCAAACTCGCCATCGACGCCTTGATGCTCGTGGTGTTTTTTTGGCTGTTCGTCGTCAAGGGAAAGAGCGTGCGTTCCCGCGTCCACGTCACGCTCGGCGAGGTCACGCTGCTCGCGATGTTGTTGTTGTCGCAAGGCCACATGTCAGCGTTCGTCCGCGTCGACGTCGTGGCGACGATGTTGTTTTGCAATACGGTGTTTTCCGCCTTGGCCGCACTCGCGCTGGTCGGGGTGTTGCAGCTGCGCTTCGTCGCCGACGCGCTATCGTTTGCAAACGCGCTGTGCGGGGTGGCATCGATTTGGTTTGCCGCACACCATCAACCGCACGTGTGCTTGCTGCTGTTGCTCGTCGGCGCTGGTTTTGACGGCCTTGATGGCGCGGCCGCACGCCGCTGGGGTGGCACCTGGTTTGGCGTGTACTCAGACGACATCGCTGACGGCATCAACTACGCCATCGCACCCGGCGTCGCACTCGCGTATTGCTTGTCGGGTTGGGAGGGCACCGCCGTCGGCGTCGCGTTTAGCGCGCTGACCCTGTCGCGCTTGGTGTTTTTCACCCTCAACAAGTCGTCATCGAGCGATCCCAATTACTTTAGTGGCATGCCGTCGACGATCGGCGGCATCGTGGTGCTGTGCGCGGTCATTTTATTCCCCGAGCAACACGCGTTGGTGGGTTTGATGGTCGGCGTCAGCGTTGCACTCATGGTCAGCTTCGATAGCGCCTACCGTCACTTAGGCCGCGCCTTGTTTGCGGCGCGCAAAAGTCGCGTGGCGCTGGCGGTCGCTTGCGGTGTCGTCTTGGTCGCTGGTGCCACGCTCGCGGGACCTCGTATTCCCGTCGCCGTCGTGCTCGCAGGCTGTTTGGTGTACGGATTTTTGCCGCAGCTGTTGCGCTTTGTTGCGGTCTTACGTCGCGACGCGCGCTGACGACTACGTCAGCGCTGCCGCGAGCGCCGCGAAACGTGCGGCGGCGTCGACGCGCGCAGCGGCGGCACAACCGTCAAGTTGCGCGAGCGCG
>JAYTVG010000845.1:0-3664 GCA_043744135.1 Deltaproteobacteria bacterium
ATCGGCGATCATCCTGCAAACAAGATCGACGAGCTCTTGCCGGGCCCGTGGGCCGCCACTCAGGCTTGACGCAAGACGCCGTCGCCCGGACGGTTACCCCTCATCTCGTCGAGCGTGTCAAGCGGAACGTCGTCGTTGACGTCGCTTCGGCGCGCAACGCAGCGCCGGACGCGGGACGCCACGCGCTAGCAGCAGCGCCTCACTCTCTGCGGAGGTCGGGGGAGACAGCGAGACGAACGACGCTCGGTCCTCGATGGTGAAGGTCCCGTCAGGAACCACGGTGTGGAGATGGACGTTGAGGTTGAGGGCGGAGCCGAACCTCTGCACGAACGTTACAGCTCCCGTTAGGGTGAAAGAGAATCCTGCGATGCGGGCGCGACGTCGGTGAAATCCATCGAGCGCGCGCAGCCAGACCGCGATCACCTTGGTTGCAAGTCGCGAATCCCGCGCCAACGCAAAGCGGACGTGCCTGGGAAACGTGAGCACCCACTGCCGGACTGGAGTTCGTGCAAGAACCTCGTCGACGAGATGAGCGGCGCAATCCGCGGCGCGTCGGCCGGTGCACGACGGGCAGACCGCGCGCCGCTTGCATGAGAACGCGAGCAGCATCCCGTGCCCGCACGCGCTGCACCGCACCCGCGCGAATCCATGCGCGAGGACTCCGCAGCGCAAGAACGCACGGAGTTCATCCTCGACGAAGCGCGGCAGCCTGCGATGACCGCCGGCATGCACAGGTGCGCGCGGCCTTCGTCTGACAGATTGCTGGAGCCCAGCGTCGATCCGTGCAAGCTCCAAGCAATGGACCCACTGAACCGGGCCCCGGATCGGATGCTCCCTTGGGAATTGGGGGGTTGAATGTCCTATCGGGCTGAGACGTTCGCGCGCGCGCTGCCGCACATCAGCTACGCTGACGTATGCGCGCATGGTTTTGTTGTTGCGTGATGTTGTTTGCTGCGTGCGGGTTTCAAGACGCTGTGCCCCCGGCCGCGCGCTTGCTGTGCAGCAACGACACACAATGCCCAAGCGCGCTGCGTTGTGTGCACGACCACTGCATCGATCCGCGCGCCCCCGACGCGCCTGACCTTGAGATTGACGTCGACGAAGATCACGCCGTCGACGTCTCATTGGTCACCGCACAAGCGCCCTCGGCTGTTGTGGCGTTGGCGGCACAACCCGGCTTTGGCACCGTCACGCTGCAAGATGGCGTGGCGCACTACCAACCCGAAGCAGACTTCGCCGGCGTCGACACCTTCAGCTACACGTGGACCATTGCTGGCGCTGCCGCTGGTGAGGGCGTGGTGCGTGTCAACGTGGCGCCGGTCAACGATGCGCCCTTCGCGCGCGTCGTCATTTTGCAGGGGGACACCGCGGTGGCGGCGGACACGCTTGAGGTTCCTGAGGGGGGTGAACTGTTCTTTTTGGTGGATGCCACAGATGCCGAAGCGCCGGACCGACGCCTGCACTTTGGCACGGTGCCCGGCTACGTCATCGACGCCGACACCGACACCGCGCTGTGTGCCCTGCATCTGCGCAACGTGTTTGAAGACGTGTGGGAACTGTCGGCCGCCGACGACGCACTGTGCGCCAGCACGCCGAGCCAACAGCGCACGCTGACGGCGCGCGATGCCCAAGGCCTCAGCGCCGTTGTCACGCTGGCGATGGTCCGCGTCAACCAAAACGACGCTCCGGTGTGCGGTGCCATCACGTCAGCGTGTGTCGGGACTCAGACCTCCAGCGGCGCGTGCCGCACCACCGCACACGTCAGCGTGACCCCAAGCGATATCGACGGTGACGCGGTGTGCGTGCAGTGGAGCGTTGACGCCCCGCTCGCGAGCGTGGTGGCGGCACCATGCGCGGCGCAAGCCGACATCGTCATCGCTGGGCCGCTCGCTTCGGTGCGCGTCGAGGCCACTGCTTGCGATCCACAATCGGCGTGCACCGAGAGCGTGCAAAACGTCGCGTTCGCCGGCGACACCAGCGACTGCGCGGGGCTCAAAAACGCCGACCCCGCGCTGCCGTCGGGCGTTTACACCGTGGACCCAGACAGCGACGGCGGTTTTGACGCCTACTGCGAGATGACGACGTCGGGCGGGGGTTGGACGTTGGTGCTGAAGATCGACGGCAGCCAAAGCGACTTCGTGTACAACTCCGCGCGCTGGAGCGACGCCTCGTTTGACGACGTCGCCATCAGCACCGACGGGACGCAGGCCAAGCTGCGGACGTTTTTGTCGGTACCGCTTGACGAGGTGTTGATGATGGTGAGCGAAGCTGGCGCACCGGCGTTTGATTCCGCCTACGCCATCGACGTCAAAGTGGCGCACGACCACCAGCCCGTGGTGCGCCCGTTTGCGGCCTCGAGCTTTCAAGCGTTGGTGACGCAAAGTGAACAGTTTGTCGACGACGATTGGCACCGTTGGTTCGGCGTCCCCGGTGTCGGCTTTCAGTGTGGATGCAACCGCGTCGTCGCCAACAACCCGCGTTTGCGCTTCGGTTTTTTGTTGGACGAAGACGTCACGGTGAGCGGCAACGCTGAACCCACATGCAATAACCCGGACAGCTACATCGGCATTGGTGGTCTGTCGTGTTTTGGGCCTGTTGGTGCCGCGGGCAACTGTGCTGCCAGCAACGTGTACGACGTCTGCGAGCAGGCAGCGACGGTGGAGGCGTGGCAGCCGCGTTTCATCTGGGTGTTTGTGCGCTCGACCGACTTTTTCAGCACTGGGCCTGCGGCGTCGTGTGCGGCGCACGCGGCGGCTGGGCGCACGCTGTCGGGGCGTTATCAGCTCGATGGCGGCGGCACGGTCGAGTGCATTTTTCCGTGAACGCTGCCTCGATTGGGGGCGTGCGCAGCGCCGTCCCCCATGTTTCACGTATGCTGACGCATGCCCATGGACGGAACCCCTCCCGATCTCTCTTCCCCTGGTGGCTATTGGTTGCTCGAACCGCTCGGGCGCCAAAGCATCTTCACACCTGAGCAGTTCACTGAGGAGCAGCTCGCCTTCGCGCACACCGCCAACGGCTTTGCCACCAGCAAGGTGCTGCCGCGTTGGCAAGAGATCGAGGCGAAAACGCCGGGCGTGCTGCGCGCGCTGTTGAAGGAGGCGGGTGCGCTTGGGCTGTTGATGCTCGACATCCCTGAGGCCTACGGCGGCTTAGGCACCGACAAGACCACCTCGATGCTTGTGACCGAGCAGATGGTGTGTGTGCCGTCGTGGGCGGTGACGATGGGGGCGCACGTCGGCATCGGCACTTTGCCGATCGTGTTTTTCGGCACCGAGGAGCAAAAGCAAAAATACCTGCCGAAGCTTGCGACCGGCGAGTTGGTGGCGGCGTATGCGCTGACGGAGGCGGGGTCGGGATCCGACGCGCTCGCCGCCAAAACCACCGCGGTCGAAGACGGTGACTTTTACGTGCTTAGCGGCGTCAAGCAGTGGATCACAAACGCTGGCTTTGCGGACGTGTTCACGGTGTTTGCGCAGTTGCAAGCGGGCGGTCCGAAGTTCACCGGCTTCATCGTTGAGCGCACCGATGCGGGCGTGTCGATTGGCCCCGAAGAGCACAAGATGGGCATTCGCGGCAGCTCGACGTGCGAGCTGATCTTAGACAACGTGCGCATCCCCAAAGACCGTCTGCTGGGGCGCGTCGGCAAGGGGCACAAGATCGC
>JAYTVG010000846.1:0-1145 GCA_043744135.1 Deltaproteobacteria bacterium
GGCCGCCGACAACGCGCCGTCGTCAAGGGTGCAGCGCGGTTCCCCCTCGCCTTCGCCCTCGCCCTCGCCCTCGCCCTCGCCCTCGCCCTCGCCCTCGCCTTCACCTTCACCTTCACCGGCGAGAGCTTCACACCTGCCAGCGCTACACGCGGCATCGACTGGGCATTCGTCGTCCGCTACGCATTGAGCGGGCGAAACACAGCCTTGCGCGATCGAAACTAGCGACGTGAACGCGACGGCTTTGAGCCAACTCAGTTTGATGGCGGTCATGTGGGCTCTGCCTCGCGCGACAGCAAGTGCTTTTGCACCTTGCCACTAGGGTTTTTGGGAAGTGCATCGACGATGACGAATTCCTTAGGGACCTTGTACGCAGCCAAGTGTGCGCGCGCGAACGCGAACAAGGCCGCTGGTTCGACTCGGGTGCGCACTTCGACGTAAGCGCGGCCGACTTCACCCCAGCGCGCATCGCAGATGCCAACGACGGCAGCCGCGCGCACGGCGGGATGGTCCGCCAACACTTTTTCTACTTCCGCCGGGTAGACGTTTTCCGCGCCAGAAATGAACATGTCCTTTTTGCGGTCGACGATGGCGATGTAGCCCTCGTTGTCAACCTCGACGACGTCGCCGGTTTTAAACAGGCCGTCGGTCGTAAATGCTGCGCGCGTCGCGTCGGGCTTGTTCCAATACCCCAAGCAAACGCAGGGTCCGCCGAGGCATAACTCGCCGCGACCGGGGGCGTTGACCACGCGCCCAGCGTCGTCCAACACGCGAGCCGTGATGAATAAGTTGGGCCGGCCAGCGCTGCCGGCTTTGCGCACAACGTCGGCGGCGTTGAGGTCAAGGACGTTTGGCCCGACTTCCGTCAGGCCATAGCCCTGTTTGAACACGACACCGCGCAACGTGTAGCGCTCGATGAGCGACAGCGGGCACGGCGCGCCGCCGCACAGCGCCAAGCGGATACACGAAAGGTCCGCGCCCGCGAACGCTGTGCTCGATGCCATCATTTCAAACGTCGTCGGAACACCAAACAACAACGTGCAGCCGTGCGCCGCGTTGAGTTGCAAGAATCGCTCAGCATCAAAGCTCGCGTTGCCGTCTGCGATGATGACGGTGCCGCCCTTCAACAACACAGGGGTCGTCAACAC
>JAYTVG010000847.1:0-3650 GCA_043744135.1 Deltaproteobacteria bacterium
CGTACGGTGCCCCCACCAGCGTCGACGGCATCGAGCACGGCTACCTCGCGGTCGACGGGCAGTCGCTGTTTTCAGACATGTGCGTGCTGTCGAGCTTGCTCGGCAACACGTTTCACTCGGGGGGACGCTTTGAGTCGCACTACGGCAAGTACCAGCGAGACTTCGGCGCCTTTCGCGGACCCGACGAACGCACGTTGATGCAGGCGTTCGCCGAGGCCAAGGGTGCAAACTTCCTGATCCCCAACGTCTCGTGGCACCGCTGGCTTGCCGACGGCGAGCTCGACTTGGGGCAATATCCCGAGGGCACTGGCTACTACGAAAAACTCGGGCCCGCGTACGCGCATACCGTGTACGGCCGCACGCCATCGCAGTTGCGCGCGCGGCTACAAGCCAACGGCAACGTCGTCACGCAGGCGCGACGCCAGCTGATCCGCAACTACACCGACGACTTGCACGCGCAATTCATGCGCGGTCGCAGCGGTCCTTCGGTAGTGGCCTTTAACAGCGCACTGCTGGCGCACCGTGCCGAGTCCGACAACGCAGGCAACTTCGACGTCACACGCATCTTTGATGACGCGGCGCTAAAGACCCAGTTCGGCATCCAGCCCGGCGACGAATTGACGACGTCAACGTCGGTGAACGAAAATCCCGCGCGCAGCAAAGACTCGCCGCACATCCGCATGCAAGCGATGATGGCGTATGAGCTGATGCGTGCGAAGGTGAGCTGTGCGCTGTGGTTGGAGACGCGCGAGGTGCGCGGCTTTGATAGCCACCGCGCGCGCCGTACCGTGCTCGACTACGACGGCAACTCAGATCAGCTCGACCAGATGCGTGCTGAGGTGTGGCAGCCGCTGACGGCATTCGTCACTGCGCTGAAAAACACCGAGATGCCGGGTGTCGCCGGCGAGTCGATGTTCAGCCGCACCACCATCGTGCTGTCCAGCGAAATGGGTCGCACGATTTCGGCTGGTGTCGACGACATCATCGCTGATGGTGGCCTCGACACGCCCACCAAATACCAGCGCATCTTAGACAGCGACGTGTGCCAACACTGGCACGTCAACGCAGCCGCATTCATCGGTGGCAACGTGCGGGGCGGCCGTCAGTTCGGTCGCGTTGGCGCCTCCACACAAGTGCACATTCCGATCATGGCCGATGGATCTCTCGATCCCGCGTTTGACGCCGTCACCGGCAACTTGCGCGGCGGGCAGCAACAAAACGCCAACAGCTTCATCGCGGACGCAGGCCACGTGTACGCCACCGCGTTGATGCTCGGCGGCGTCGATCCCGCGGGCAAAGGTCGAAACCAAAGCCCCGCGCTCAGCTTCGTTGCGCGGCCGTAAGCCGCCAGCTGTCAGCTGCGACAGTTTCTCAATACGTGAGGCCCGCGCTCGCGCCCTGTGCTTTGACGATTGCGACCACCTCAGAGTCAAACGCGTCCGCACTGACGCCGAGCTCGGCTTGTTTCGCGAGCAAGTAAGCGTCGCGCTTGCGCTGCAGGTCGACGATGGCACTCGACAACGCCTCCCGTTTGCGCGCAGTCACGGCGAGCACGCGCTTTTGTTCGTCGGTGGATTTGCCGCGCAGCTCGTCGGGTAAATCGGCCTCCGCAACGTGCGTGAGCGCGCTCGCGTCACCGCTTTGAGTGGCCAACGCCACCATGTCGTCGCTGGGTGAAGCCGGCGCGCGGCCCTTAAACGCAGCGCGATCCGCCGCGGCCGCCGGTGATTTTTCGACGCTGGCGGACGAACCTGCCCGCGCGTTTTTCTTGTCAGCACGGGCAGCCCGCGCGCCGTAGTCGAGGTAGGTGGTGTCGAGGTCGCGCGCGAGCCCAGCGAGGTCGGTGTCGTAGGGGGTCGCTATCGCCACCGACACGCCGCCGTCTTGAGCGATGGCGGCGAACCTGCCCTCCGCCGCGGCCGCGATCGCCTTCCACGCCGTCATCGTCGACGCTTCCGATCCGCACTGCACGGTGTTGATGTAGATGTTGTTGTGGCGCGCGCGCTGCGCTGAGGTCTGCCATCGCACGTCTTGGGCGTAGTCCATGTGCGGCGGCGCATCACCCACCAAAAACACCATCTTGAGCGTGTCTTTGCCCTGGGACCACTGCATCTGGCTGACGGCCGCGTGCAGTGCGGCGTTGACGTGTTCGGGACCGTCGCCGCCACCGCCGACCTCAAGCTGCGTGAGCTGTTGGTACACGCTATCGAGGTCGCTCGTCAGCGGCGTGATCTTTGTGACGTACTCGTCGCCGACATCCCGAAACGCCACCAAGCCGATGCGCACGTCGGGGCGTTGCTGCGCGGACTGCACCTCTTTGGCTATCGCCCACACTTTGCGTTTTGCGCCCTCAAGCAAGCCGCCCATGGAGCCGGTGGTGTCGAGCGCAAACACGATTTCAACTTTGGCTTTGTGTGTGGCCTGCACGAGCGCTTCCGTTGCCGCCAGCGACGACGTCGACGCATGCGCGCACACGGCCGCCAACACAACACGGTGTAGCTTGAAGTTGGGCATATGCCTCCTGAGGGTTGTGGTGTGAAACGCGCGGCGCCCGCGAAAGTTCCGATGTGCCGTTCGATTGGTTTTTTGTGTCCATCCGCGGTTATGCTCGCGCCGGATTCGCGGACGACCGCGCGGTTGCTGTTTCAGCTCGAAGTTCAAGGTGATGAAGTTTTTTAGATCCCTAGGTCGGTGAAGTGGAGCGCGCAGGTGGTGTATTTCAGCCCGGCAACCAAAGAGATCACGGCCAAAATTGTCTACTACGGGCCGGGCATGTGCGGAAAAACCACCAACCTGCAAAAGGTGCATGAGTTGATGCGGCCGCAGATGAAGACCGAGCTGGTCAGCGTCGCGACCGAGACCGATCGCACCATCTATTTCGATTTCCTCCCCGTCAAACTCGGCAAGATCGCCGGCTTCGACTTCGTGGTGCGCAGCTTCACGGTGCCGGGCCAGCCGTACTACGGCGAGACGCGCAAGATGGTGCTTCAGGGTGCCGATGGTGTCGTGTTTGTCGCCGACAGCCAGCGCTACATGCTCGATCAAAACAAAGACAGCCTGATGGACCTCAAGCGCAACCTGAAACTCAACGGGCTCGACTACAACAGCATCCCGTTGGTGATTCAATACAACAAGCGCGATTTGCCCGATCTGCTTGAGGTCAGCGACCTCGACGCGGCGTTAAACGACCGTCGCGTGCCGACGTTTACCGCGAGCGCATTTCGCGGCCAGGGCGTGGTTGAGACGCTCAAAGCTGTGACACTGACGGTGTTTAAGCATGTCCGCGACGGTGGCCTCGCCGGCGTCACAAGCACGCGCTCACCGAGTCGCGCGATTGTCCCTGAAGCGATTCCTGCCGCCTTGCCGCTCGCGATGGGTACGCCTGCGCCGGCGCCATTGGGCTACGCAGCGCTTCGGCCTGCGCCACACTCGGCAGCCAGCCAAGCGTTGCCGTCGGTCCGCACGCCACTGGGCCAAGTGCAGGGACTGGCCTCGCAAGTGCAGGCGTTGGTGCAAAATGCCGAAGAAGGGCAAGCGCCAATGCCATCAAAAGAAACATTGGGGATGCAAGAGTTTCAAAACCTCGCCGTGCTTCATCACCGCCTCACCGAGCGGGTGGCGCAGCTTGAAAAAGAGCTCGCGCGCGTCGG
>JAYTVG010000848.1:0-3645 GCA_043744135.1 Deltaproteobacteria bacterium
AGCCGCAGGTCTTGCCGGCATTTTGCGTCTTGAGCCAGCTCGCGAGCGGCGCGAAATACTCGACCATCGCCGCCGCATCGATCTGTCTGCTTCCCGTCATGGTTTGCAGCGCGTCAGGCCACGGCTTTGAAGCGCCGAGGTCGAGCATCGACTTGAGTTTCGCGCCCGCGGCCTTGTTGCCGTACACCGAGCAGCTGTGCAGTGGCCCTTTGTGGCCGGCGGCCTTGCACATCGCTTGGTAAAACTGGAACTGCAAAATGCGTGCAAGGAAGTAGCGGGCGTAAGGAACGTTGGCGGGGATGTGGTATTTTGCTCCTGGATCGAAGCTACTTTCATCACGTGGTGAAACCGGCGCGATCCCTTGATACTGTGTACGCAATTCCCACCAGTGCTTGTTGTAGTCCGCGGGTTTCACCTTGCCCGAAAACACATCCCAACGCCACTTGTCCATCAAGAGGCCGAACGGCAAAAATGCCACCTTGTCGAGCGCGTCTTTGAGCTGGAGATCGATGAGTCCTTTCTCGCTCGTCGGCACCGCGTCGATGAGGCCTTTCTTTTTGTAGTACTCGGGGTTGATGCTGAGCGCGATGGCGTCACCGATGGCCTCGTGAAAACCATCGTTGGCGCCCTGTTGAAAGAGCACCGGCTTGTTGAAATACGACTCGTAGTAGTAGATGTGACCGAGTTCATGATGGATGGTGATGAGGTTGTCCTCGTCTACTTTGATGCACATCTTAATGCGCACATCATTCGAGTACGTGACGTCCCAAGCTGAGGCGTGGCACACAACGTCACGGTCCGCAGGCTTTAGGAATTGACTGCGCGTATAAAACGTCGGCGGCAGTTTCGTCAGGCCCAGCGAGACGAAGAAGTCCTCGCCCATCTCCACCATCTGCCGTTCGGTGATGCCCTTGCTTTTGAGCGCCGCGGTGACGTCGAGGCTGGCTTCGCCTGGGAACGGTTCAACCAGGGGGTAGATGTTGGCCCACTCTTGCGCCCACATATTGCCGAGCAGGTGTGCTGGGATGGGCCCGCTGTCTTTGACCTTGCCCGCGTACGCGGTCGCAAGCTTGCCGCGCACGTAGCAGTGCAGGTCTTGGTACAGCGGCTTGAGCTGCGCCCACAAGCGGTCCATGTCGGCTTCAAACGCCTCGGGTGCCATATCGTAGCGGCTCTTCCACATGGTGGCGACGTCGTGAAACCCCAGGTCCTTGGCGCCTTCGTTTGAGAGTTCGACGTAGCGCGTGTACATCTTGCGCATCGGCGGCGAGATGGTGTGCCAGCCGTTCCATGCGTCGAGCAAGGCGTCGTAGTCGCGGCTCGTGGACATCACGTCGGTCAGCTGCTCAAGATCGCGACACGCCTCGGTGGGGTCGCCTTTTTTTGCCGCCTTGATCGGCGTGCACGTTTTGCCCTTGCCGTACATCGACGTCATCTTCGACGCGATCTCGGCAAGCTCGGTGGTTTTTTTTGCGTCGCTTGGCGCCGGCAGATCGGCCGACAGCTTCAACAACAACAACGCACGCGCGGTGTCGTCGTCAAGCTTGACGCCCTCGTATTTGCGCGCAGCTTTGATGGCCTGCGCGGTGTACGTCATCAACTTTTCGGCCGCTTGCGCCGAGAGGATCTCGGTATCCTCGGTGATGTACGTGCTTTTCACCCAGTCGGCGCGCGCTGCTTCGGTATAGAGCTTTTTGAGGTCGTCGTTGGTGGTCGCGACAAACGCCTTGGCCTCAAGTGCTGTCACTTTGTCGGCGATGCGCGGCAGGTTCGGGATGATCGGCAGCGTCGTGATGGGTGAAGGGATCGTCGGGCGCGGCTTGAGTTTGCTCGGCAGCGGCAGCGGCGACGGCGTGGCGGAGCGCGAGGGCTCGCCGGCGTGCGCCAGCGCCGACGTCAACAGCCACGCAAGCGCGCAACCAAGGGCTGTCGTTTTGGAACTGAGCGAACGCACGGTGTGATTCATGCGCGCGACGCTGGGACGAACGTCGGCGCGCTGCAATCGGGATCACGGCACGGGCGAGAACACCGGTGGCCAACCAGCGGGTGACGATCAGCACCCCGTGAAATTGCGAAAACGCCGCGCGATGTGACGCCTTGGAGACGCGCACCGTGCGACACACTGAGACCTACACCTCGTGTGATGTCGACGTGTCCGCCTCGACCCAAACACGGCGCGCGCACGTGGTGTTTCATACACTGGTTGAGTGCAGTCACACGGGGTGCAGCTTTGACGTCTACCCATCGCCTCGCCCTCGCTTTCGTGGTGCTGTCCGCGACGCACGCGCGCGCAACTCAACCCGAGGTGCCCGCCGGCTTTGTGGAAATGTACGTCGGTGGCGTCGTCCCCACGCAAAACGGTCACACCTTGGTGCTCGTGAACCCTGTCGAACAAGTGTTGTTGCCGCTCGGCATCGGCTTGAGCGAGGCCGTGTCGATCGACAGCCGCCTCACGCACAAACACGCCGCGCGGCCAATGGCGCACGACTTGATGGACGGCTTGCTGAAGAACTTCGGCGGTGTCGTCGTGCGTGTGCAGATCGACGACGTGCGAGACGAGCTGTTTGTCGGCACCATCTACATCAAACGTGACGGTCGGGTGGTCGCGCTGGATGCGCGGCCCAGCGACGCCATCGCCCTGGCGATCGGCAGCTCGGCGCCGATCTTTGTCGCGCGCCGCGTGCTCGACCGCGCGGCCCTGGACGCTGCCGACTTGGCGGAACTACAAAGGCGCCGCGACGCCAGCGAGCACGTCGAGCAAAAGCACGGCGTCGTCGAAGGCGTGTTGGAGCTGTAGGCTCGACATGCCGGTTCACCTCAAGGTCGGCGAAATCCCCTACGAACTTGGCGGCGAGGTACTAAGGTGCGCACATGCGCGCGTACGACATCATCAAAAAGAAGCGAGACGGCATCGCCTTGAGTGACGACGAGGTCGGCGCGTTCGTCGACGGTTACGTCAAAGGCACGGTAGCGGACTACCAAATGTCCGCGTTCGCGATGGCTGTGTTCATGCGGGGCATGGACGCACACGAGGTCACGGCGTTGACGCGCGCGATGTTGCACTCGGGCATCGTCGTCGACTTGAGCCACGTGGCGGGCCTGAAGGTCGACAAACACTCGACCGGTGGCGTCGGCGACAAAATCTCCTTGCCGCTTGCCCCCGCGGTGGCCGCGTGCGGCGTGCCGGTGCCGATGGTGTCGGGCCGCGGCCTCGGCCACACCGGTGGCACGCTCGACAAGCTCGAAAGCATCCCAGGCTTTCGAGTCGACCTGCCGCTGCAAGATTACCAACGCTTGGTGGCCGAGTTGGGCTGCTGTTTGATCGGGCAGACGGAGCAAATAGCCCCTGCCGACAAGAAGCTGTACGCGCTGCGTCGAACCGATCAAGGTGATGATTAAGGACCGTGTCTATCCCCTCGACGATCCACAGCACCGCAATGAGTGCCCCGACGACAATTCCTCCCTTTCGTACCGACGCCCCGAGTGACTTGGTCCCAAAGATCGCATCTTTGGCGGTTTGCTTGGTTGCTTGGTCGATCGGTGACGGAATTGAATCCACGGTCGAACCGTAGTCGGGACGTCGTCGACAAGTGATAAGGTCGACGGCCACTTACCCTTGATATCCCCCTGCTGTCCCCTGAGGTT
>JAYTVG010000849.1:0-3645 GCA_043744135.1 Deltaproteobacteria bacterium
CCGGGTGGGATCGCGCGCTTCAGGCTTGTGGCTGCGGCGCCGGAAGATTGACCGCCGGCCTCCGCCCTCGTTACCCTTAGATCCGCGTCGACGTCTGTGCGTTTGATCGCTACAGAGACCTCACGCGCACGGTTGCGCACACCTAGCGACCTGGAGCTCAGCCGATGAAGTTTGAGTGCGATAGCTGCAACGCCCAATACATGATTGCCGATGAGAAAGTCGGCAAGCGTGGCGTCAAGGTGAAGTGCAAAAAGTGCGCGCACGTCATCATCGTGCGGCCCGGCGGTCAAACGTCAAAAGCCAAGTCAAAGCCCAGCACGAACGACGTCGACACCGAGGTGTTGCCGGCGGTGCGGACACCGCCACCCAGCGAGCTTCATGCGCGCTCTGAGGGAAACAACCACACCGCCGTCGGACCCGCGCCACCTGGCGCCGATGCGGACTTGGGCGAGCTTGGCAATGACGACCCGTTCGCCGCGCTGCCGCCAGCGGGCGACGTCGCCGCGCCCGACGATGGGGGCCCGCACGACGTGCCCGCGCCACCTGCGCTGTTTGGCATCATGGCCACCACCGGCGGCGACATGGAGCCGGCACAGCCTCCCGAGGGCTCAACGGATCCGCGCTTCGCAGCGCCTGCACCGGTGTCGATGTTCGGCGATCAAACGATGCTGACCGGCAAGCACGACGTCACCGAGAACCTCGTGTATGAAAAGCAAGCGGTGCCGCCGCCGCCACCCGCACCGCCGCCGCCGGACAAGACGGAGCTCGGTGTGATGCCGCAGCTGTCAAGCGAGCTCGAGTCAAACGACCGACGGCTCGCGACAGCGACGGTGGTCTCGCAACAACCTGAGATGTCGGTGGCACCGGCAGCCCCGGTCACAGGTGCGCAAGATCTCGATGATGAGCTCGCGGGCGCGTTTGGTGCGATGTTTGACAGCTCTGCGCCGATGCCTGATGGCGGTGAACAAAACCCCACGCGCGTGCTTGACGCGAGCGCGATGGATTCGTTGCGACAGCGCGCGCTGCACGACGGTGCGCCGGCGCCGCAACAACTGCAAACGGGCCCCGACCCCCGTGAACTCGAGCGCGGCCTGGTCGCCAAGGGTGCGGATGATGGCCCCGCGGAGATCGTGTGGCACGTCGCCATCGACGATCAAGACGTCGGTCCGCTTGCGCTCGGCGAGCTCGGGCGCCACATCGAATCGGGTCGCGTCGATCGCGATTCGCTGGTGTGGAAGGTCGGTATGGACGACTGGCTGCCGGCTGGCGATGTCACTGAGGTGCGCGCGCTGTTTGAAAAGCAGCCGCGCATCAGCCGCTACGACGAGGCCGTGGCGCCCGCCCGCGACAAAAAGGACTTGTTTGGCGGCAAGTTTGACGTCGGCATGCCCATCGACGATGTGCCGCAAGCCGACCGTGGCGCGTCGTCCTTCGGACCACCTCCCAGCCCCTTTGACGAGGACGACAACGAAGCCTCGTGGCGCCCGCATGGCCTCACTGACGTCTACCAGGCCGCCAACTTGGCTGAAGCTGCGGCTGGCGGCATGGGCGGCAGTCTCGGCAGCATCGCGTCGTCGTCGAACGTCAGCGCGTTTGCGGCGGCCAGTGGCGGCACCGGCTTAGGCTTAAGCGCGAAGTCGAGCGTGTCAGACGGCGAATGGCGTCCGGGTGCGGCTGGCGCGCTGGCGTCGCTCGTGCAAGACGAAATCAAGCGTTTGCAAAAACCGCTGCCCGCCGCCGACGACAGCGTCCCCGCCGCCGACGATGCGTCCATCAACGCACCGTTGTTTAGCGGCATCGGTTCGTTCAACACCGACCTCGACAATGGCGGCGAAGTCAGCGACGCCGTGGCAACTCAACCCAAGCGCGCTCCCACCATGAACGCGATGCCCGCAGTGTCCTACGACGCCGCGGCCGGGTACGCCGGCGTCAACGGCAACGGCAACGGCAACGTCAACTACCCGGCACCGGGTTTTGGTGGCGGCTTTGGCGCTGGTGGTTTCGCGTCGACGGCGCCGACCGATGCAAAGTCCAAGCTGCCGCTGTGGGTGGCGGGAGGCGTTTCGGTCACGCTGTTGGTTGCGTTAGTGGTGGGCGCCATGGTGTTGCTGCGCCCGTCTGGCGGTCTTCGCCCCGGTGACGTCGTCAAAGACGCAGACGGAAAGCCGGCGTTTGTGGTGACCTCCGACGGCTCCTTGCAATCGCTCGCCGGCGGGCGCACAAGCGCACCCAAAGACACGCCCGCAGTCGTCGTGGCAGACGCGACCCAACCGCCACCGTCAACGACCGCGCCGTCAGCGACCGCACCGTCAGCGACCGCGCCGTCAGCGACCGCACCGTCATCGACCGCACCGTCAGCGACCGTTGCTGATGTTGTCGCGCCGGGAGCCTCGGTTGCCGTCGAGCCCAAAGAGCGGAAAACCAACGGCCGCAAAACCAAAGCGGACGTGAAGGCCGACAAGGTCGAAGACAAGCCGCCACCGGAAGACAAAGTCGTGGCTAAAAAGAAGACCGACTGCGACCCGGTGTTGGACTTCGACTGCAAAGCCAACCCTGCTACAGCGAAAAAAGATCCGCCCGCTGATCTCAAAGACACGCTGAGCAAGGCCGACGTGCTGACGGTGATCAAAGCCGGCGTGTCGGGTGTGGAAGCCTGCGGCCGCAAAAACAAGGTCCAAGGCCAGATCAAGATGTCGTTTAAGGTGCTGACCAGCGGCCGCACCACTGACGTGCAAGTGGCGGATTCAAAATACGCCGGCACGCCCATCGGCACCTGCGTGACGGGTGCGATCAAAGGCTGGAAATTCCCCGCGCACAAAACCGCCATCAGCCCCGTCACGTTCCCCTTCAAGCTGCCGTAGTATTTCAATTGTTCATCTCCCAAGGTCGATGAATTCGTTCACCTCCACGTTTGGTGAAATGTCATGCACGTTGGTGGCGTGAGCTGGCGCCCGTGATCTGCTGCGCATCTTTATGTCGAGGTCGATGACCGTGGCCCGCCGTCTTTTAACTGTACAAGAATTGGAGCAAGTGCGGCTCATCTTGCGCGGTGGCTCCGTGGTCGATTGGTTTCGACTGCGCATGGACAACCTGCACGATGCGCGTGCGTTTTTGCGTTTGCAAGGTGGCGACCCCGATGACGCCGAGGACCTCGCGCGCCTGCGAGCCCTGCGCAACGAGGCTGCCGAGTACTTGGTGCAAGAGCACGGCTACGAACTGCCAGATGAAGTGGTACACGGCGATCCCGTCGAGTTGTTTTTGTATGCGTCCGAGAAGCGTGGTCGACGTCGGGATCGCTTCTTTGCTTGTCTGTTGCTCAAGGTGATGCACATCTTGCACCACATCCAAGCGCGCGAGCTGCGCTTCCGTTTGCCGATGGCGCAGTCGCGCTTGGCGGATCTGTTGATCGACAAGTTTGACGCGTTCACCGGCAAGCTCAAAGACGATGGCTTTGCGCTGGTTCGCTACAGCGGGGGCGAAAAAAGCGCGACCAGCCTCGTGACAAAGCTGCTCGTCAAAAAAGAACATCACGCCGCCGCCATCCACGACCGCGTACGTTTTCGTTTCGTCGTCAAAGACCCGCTTGACGTGCCCGAGCTGTTGGCGCGCATGACGCACGACCTCTTCCCCTACAACTACGCAGCG
>JAYTVG010000850.1:0-1138 GCA_043744135.1 Deltaproteobacteria bacterium
GCTCGCGGCCGCGTTGTTGCGCGCGGGATCGCTTGCGATGGTGGAGGTGGGGGTGCCGACGCTCGACGCGGGCTTGTGCGAAACGCTCGAGGGCCACGCCGGTGCGCATCCCGCCGATCGGGTGCGCCTGGCGGGCGCGCTCGCGTCGCGCGGCGTGTTGGTGCGCGGCTTGGTCGACCCGCTGGTGCCGATGCTCACCGACCAAGAGCAAAGCCTCGACGCGCTGATGAGCGCACTCGCGCAAGCGGGGGTGCCGCGCGTCGGTGCGCGCTACATCGTGCTGACGCCGCAACGTGCCAAGCTGCTGACGGGGCAGTTGGTCGGTATGCACCGCGCGCTGTTGCAGGGGGTGTTTGGCGAAGCCGCCTGGCACCGTCCCGACGCCGACAGCCGCCCGCCGTCATCGGTGCGCGACGACAACCGGCAGTTTTCGTCGCAAGCGCCCGCGGCCGTGACCGACGTGCACAAAAAAGTGCCGAGCCACCTGCGCCGCGCCGGCCACCACCGGCTCATTGAGGTGGGTGCACGCCACGGCATCCACGTCGACGTCTTAGACCCGGCAGACGGCAGCGAAGAACTCAGCGCTCCCGCCGTGCGCGTGAGCGCCAAGACGCCGCGCATTCGGCGCCGCCCGCAGCTTGAGTTGTTTCGCAAGTCCAAACCTTAGCGCACGCGTGGGTGCGGTGTTGCCGGCCGCGCGCGCCAATGCCAGCGTGGGGGCGTGCCCATCATCACCACCCGCACCTCGACGAACACCACCGCACGCACCTCGACACGCAGCCGCCGGCCGGTCGCTGCAGCTGACGGAGCCGCGGCCCCCGCCCCTGTTGGGGTGAGCGCTGTGTCGCACGGCCACGACAGTGCCGCACACACGCGCGTCGTCGGCGACACGGCAAAACCACAAGGGCTATCGCGCGCGGTGGGCAGCGCTATCGTCGATGGCGTCGCCGTCACCGGTGGCAGGTTGCAGATCGACGGCCACGCCGCGGGGTCGCGCGCCCTGCTGCAGCGGGCCGGCGGTCGGGCGCTGATGCAAGGTGCTGCGCGCGTCGCACAGCAGCCGCGCGTGCTTGAAAAGTTGAGCGCGGCGGGACGCGCCACCATCGCGTCGGATCTGATGCCGGTGATGGTGCACGCC
>JAYTVG010000851.1:0-3639 GCA_043744135.1 Deltaproteobacteria bacterium
CACAACGCGGTCGCAGCGCGGCGCGAAGCGACACCCCGTTGGCCACGCACCCGGCGCCGGCACCGTGCCCGGGATGTGCGCCAAGCGACCGCCCCTGGGCCCGTCGAGTTTTGGGAGGCTGTTGAGCAGCCCCGCGGTGTAGGGGTGCGCGGGACTTTCAAACAGCGCGACGGCGCTCGCAGTCTCGACGATTTGCCCAGCGTACATGACGTAGACGCGGTCGCACAGCTCAGCGACGACGCCAAGGTCGTGCGTGATGAGCACGAGCGCCATGCCGAGCTCGGCTTTGAGTGAGCGCAACAGCGTCAAAATCTGCGCTTGAATGGTGACGTCGAGGGCGGTGGTCGGCTCGTCGGCGACAAGCACGGCAGGACCGCACACCAGCGCCATCGCGATCATGACGCGCTGGCGCATGCCGCCGGAGAGCTCATGCGGATATTGTTGCGCGCGCTGCGTTGCGCTCGCGATGCCGACGCGCGTGAGCATCTGCACAGCGCGCGCATTCGCCGCTGCGCGCGAGGTCCGTTCATGAATGCGCACCACCTCGGCGACCTGCGCGCCCACCGTCATCACGGGGTTGAGCGAGCTCATCGGATCTTGAAAGACCATCGCGATCTGCTTGCCGCGCACCTCGCGCAACGCGCGCGGCGCCAGCTTCATCACGTCGACGCGCGCCGCGGTGTTGAGCCACACCGCGCCGCTGACGTGCGCCGGTGGTTCGTGCAGCAAACGCAGCACGCTGTGCGCCGTCACGCTTTTGCCGCAGCCGGACTCGCCAACCAGCGCCACGCTCTCACCGGCGTGAACGTGCAGCGAGACGTCGTGCACGGCGACGGTGCGGCCGCGCGCTGCATCAAACGCCACCGAGACACGGTCAAGCGCCAACACAGGAATAGCGGGTTGCAACACGACGTACACCATAGCGCAGCGTTGGCTGGGCGCGCGCAGAGTCGCAGAAACTTCGAAGCGAGCCGCGTGTCGACGCGGATGCTCGTGCGCAGTATCTTGCGTGTTTGGGCGCCGCCATTGCAGTATGATGCACCATGGCCGCCGATGACGACGACAGCTGGAAGCATCGGTTGGGCGCGCGCGTGCGTGCCGTGCGCGACGCGGACCACCAAACGCGCCAACAACTGGCCGACACCAGCGGCTTGTCGTTGCGGTTTTTGGCTGACGTCGAGGGGGGCAAGGCCAACCCCTCGCTGGCTTCCCTGTACGCGCTCGCGCGTGCGCTCAACACCGACGTGGTCGATCTGCTCGAGCGCACGCAGCGCAAATCGGTGGCGCTGTTGGGGTTGCGTGGCGCAGGCAAGTCGACCGTCGGCAAGCGGTTGGCGCGCGCGCTCGGCTGGGAGTTTGTCGAGGTGGACGCGGAGATCGCGCGCGAGGCTGGCATGCCCCTGGCGGAGCTGTTCGCGCTGCACGGCGAGTCGCACTACCGAACGCTGGAGGCACGCGTGTTGTCGCGCTTGGTCAAAGACACGGTGCCGCGCGTGTTGGCCACCGGCGGCGGTGTCGTCACGCATGACGACAGCTGGCACTTGCTGTCGACACAAGCGCGCACGGTATGGTTGAAGGCGACGCCGCAAGAGCATTGGGATCGGGTGGTGACGCAGGGGGATGTGCGGCCGATGCACAAGCGCTCGCAAGCGCGCGCCGAGCTTGACCTGTTGTATGCCAAGCGCGCCCCGCTGTACGCGCGCGCGGACGTGGTGTTGGATACCAGCAAGCTTGACGTCGATGCGTGCGTGGCGCGCGTGCGTACGACGCTCAAGGCGACGTAGACCACAGCCCGCGGTGCACTAGGCCTTGGCGGCGACGACGGTGCACGTTTCCATGCTGGTGGTGCAGGGTCGGTCAAGCAGGCCGAAGAACTGACACACGCGCATCGATGCGCTCGCCCAGCGTGCCACGCCGTCGGTGATCTTCAGCCGATCGTAAAGGTCCACCCACCAGCCGCCGTCGCGACCAAAGCGGTACAACTCGGCGCCGCTGTGAAACACGATAGGGTGATGCGTCACGCGCTGCGCCACGACGCGCAGACCCGCGAGATTCAACTGCTCCGTCAGATGGGTGATGTCGCGCGGCACCGGCGGCATGTGCGCGTCGAGGTTCGCTGAGTTGATGTCGTAGCGCGCGGCGATGACGCGAAAGATCGGGTGCCTGCCGATGCGCACCAACTCCTTAAAGGAATTCAACGTGCTGGTGGTGATGACGACGACACCGTCATCGGATAGCGCGCCGCGCATGGCCGCGAACAGCTCGCTGGTGCTGGCGTACGCCAAGATGAAGTTGGCCATCACGAGGTCGATGTCGCGGATGCGCTGGTCGGTTTGCAAAGCGCGAAAGTCGCCGTGCACGGCAATCAGTTGCGGGACTTTTTGTTTGGCGAGCTCCAACATCGAATGCGCGGGATCGATGCCGTAGCAGCGCGCCGGGTGGTAACGCTCCTGAATCAACTTCAACACGTTGCCGGTGCCCACGCCGACGTCAGCACAGCTGGTGACGACGCGTTGCGGCAACAGCGCCATGATGTCCGTGTAGCAGCGGGTATAGATCCCCATCGGGTCGCTGTCGTAGGCGCCCGCGATGCTGGCTCCATACAACGCATCCACGGTGGCTGAGTCGCTTTCGATGGGACGCGCGGACATGCAAAGGCGCGTATGTGAGTCGTCGCTGGCGCACAACCCGTGATGGTCAAGCGGGTCAGACCGCGTCGAGCAAGTCGCTGAGGCGCTCGATCGCGTGGGCTGCGTCGGGGCGGTTTTTGGGATCCTTCTCTAGAAATTCCGCGACCACGCGATCCACCAGCGACGGCAAATCCATCCGCACCATCGACGGTGGCACCGCGATCTCTTTGAGTTGCATTAACGCCACCGCCATCACATCTGGGTTGTCGCTGCGAAACGGCACCTCCCCAGTCAAAAGCTCGTACAGCATGATGCCGACGCTATAGACGTCCGCACGGCCGTCGTAGGCGCGACCCCGCAGCCGCTCGGGGGCCATATACGCTGGGGAGCCGGCGATCGAATCACGCGTCATCTTGTCGTCGTCGAGCAATTTTGCGACGCCGAAATCCACCACCTTGACGACCTCGAGCTGGGCGCCACCTGCTTGCGCGGGTGGGTGGTGCAAAAACACATTGGCGGGTTTGACATCGCGGTGGATGACGCGCTGCTCATGCGCAGCGTGCAGGCACGCGCACACCGGCACCAAGATGTCGACGGCGCGCTGCACGCTGACTTGTGTGCAAGACGCCAGCTCCTCTTCGACCGAGCGCCCGCGCAACAACTCCATCACCAAATACGGCAGCCCCGCGGGCAGCATGCCGAAGTCGTAGATACGCACGGCATTTTCATGTTGCACGCGGCACGCGCGCACACCCTCTTTGCGAAAGCTCTCGCGGGCGTCCGCGCTGACGTTCACCTGTCCGTGCGAATCTATTGGCGACAACAATTCGGTGCCGCCGACGCTGCTGACCGCGCGCAACACTTTGACAGCGACGTCCGTCTCTAAGTTGAGGTGGCGTGCGCGAAACACCACGCCGAAGCTCCCGGCGCCGATCTGTTCTTCAAGTGCGTAGCGTCCGTCGATGATGGTGCCCGGGCCGATCTCAAACGAGGCGCTCGCCACCTCAAC
>JAYTVG010000852.1:0-3638 GCA_043744135.1 Deltaproteobacteria bacterium
CGACGGTGCGGTTGCGTGACAACGCGCCCGTGCACGTCAGCACCAAGTCACCCAACCCCGACAAGCCCGCGAGCGTGTGCGGCAGCGCGCCGAGCTTCGTCGCCAAGCGCGTGGTCTCGGCCAAGCCGCGGGTGATGAGTGCTGCCGTGGTGTTGCTGCCAAAGCCCAAGCCTTCCGCTGCACCCGCGGCGATCGCCACGACATTTTTGAGCGCGCCCCCAAGCTCCACGCCAACGACGTCGGTCGAGGTGTAAGCGCGAAAGTAGTCGGTCGAGATGATACCCTGCACGTGCACCGCGACCGCTTCGTTTTCGGCTGCGAGCGTCACTGCAGTCGGCAGCCGGCGCGCCATCTCTTGCGCAAAACTGGGCCCGCTCAAAAAACACAAACGCTGCCGCGCGCTGGTGGGCACGACGTCATGCAAGATCTCTGAGACGAGCTTGAGGGTGTGGTTTTCGATACCTTTGGTCGCAGACAAGACATACGCGCCCTCGGGTAGGTGCGCGCCACACTGCGCCCATACCTCGCGCACGGCGACGGTCGGGATGCACGACACCACCAGCGTCGCGCTGTTCAACGCGTCACCGAGCGACGTTGTGGCGCGCAGTCCCGGCGGCAAACGCACCCCCGTCAAGCGACGCGGGTGGCGGTGCTCGGCGTTGATGACGTCGACAACGTCGGCCGCGCGCGACCACAATCGCACGGCATAGCCGCCTTCGGCCAACAGTTTGGCGAGCGCCGTGCCAAACGAACCCGCACCTAAAACCGCGACCGTTTCCGTCATGCCGCACCATGGGGTGGTGCCGATCGGAGGTCAACGACGGTCGCCGCCTGCTCGGTACTAAACGCGCAACGAACATTCGCGCTATCACAAGTGCATATGTCGACCGCCACACCGTCGCAGCTGCTTGCGCGCCGCGCCCTCGCGGATGTGAGTGCGGCGGTGCGGCGCTTCAGCACCGGGGGCGCCGTCGAGGCTGGCGAGATTGCGGCGCTGTTGCCGGCGTGGCGGGTGCTGCAACCACGTAGCCATGCGGGCGCTGGCGACGATGCCCTCGACCTCGTCACCGTCGCGCGCGTCACCAGCCTGCAGATCTGGCGGCAGTCCCACGCCGTGTGTCAAAGCGCAGGACTGCGCGGCGCGCTGCGCATGCGCAGCGACGTTCACGACACGATCATGATGCCGCACGCCGCTGACGCGCTCGCCGCCCTGCTGTGCGCAGCACTTGAGCAAGCAAAGCGGGCGCACGGCTTCGCTGCCGCACGCGAAGCGCTGCCACGCGCATTTGACACGCCGGCCGCAGCGCAGCTTGCGCTCGCCGCACTTGACGACGCGGTCGCGCGCGACCAGCAACGATCGCTGGCGATCGCGCCGCCAACGCTGGCGTGGCCATCGTTTGGTGCGCTGACGCCGACGTATTTGGTGGTGGGTGCGGGAGCCGTGCGCATGCACGACGTGTTGTCGCCCTACGCACGGCGCTTGGGGCCGCGGCTGATGGGCCTGGCGCGCACGCAAGCCGGCGTTGGCGGCGCGCGCGGTGGTGACGATCTGGCCTACGCCGCGATCGAGGTGTTGCACGCGACCCACCCCGACACGCTCGTGGAGCGTCTTAGCGCGGAGGCGGGCGATGGATTTTATGCGGACGATGTCGGCATCATCGTCGACTGCCAGGCGCTGCCACCCACGGGCGCGGACGGGCGCGCCGCAGCCCATCTTGAGCGCTTGCGTCGAGCGCGCGCACGCGTGGTGCTGTTGCCAAACGGACAGCACGTGCAGCAGGCCCTCGATCACATTGCGCCAGCCCTGCAGGCGGTGGTGGTGCTTTCAACCGCCACAAGCGACGTCGTGCCCGCGTTCGTCGCTGACGCTGCGACGGGTGTGACGCTGCCAGTCGCAAATGCGCTCAGCGGGGCGCGCGACACGCTGCACAGCGTCGACGCCATCGCGCTGGCCCCAAATGACTGCGCGGCGGTGCTCGGGCTTTCGGCGGTTGACGCGGATGCGTTTGGCACCGTCAGCGCGCTATTTCGCGCACACAGCGGCGGCAGCTGCGACGCACCGATTGCGGTGCGCGCCATGCGCCACGTCGACACCGCTGCTGTGCTTGAGATGTTGTCGCGCATGGGCAAAGTGACACCAACGCCGACGCGTGGACGGCGCGCGCCGCGATGATGTTCCGATCCACGATTGCGATGAATCCCGCAGCGACCTTGAACAATGAAATTCATCGACTTTGGGAGATGAACAATGAAATTCATCGATCGTCGGAGATGAACACCGAAATTCTATGGAGAAGCATATGAACGATCGTGTCTTGCAAATGAGCCCTCAAATGAGCTTCCGTGTCGACGTCTCAAGCCAGCGCAACAACGACCACGCGTTGCGCGCGCTGATGTGCGCGGTTGCGTGCAGCGCGGTGCTGACCGCTTGTAAAACCATCTCGTCAGCGACCGGCGCAGCAGGCGAAGCGGTCGCCAACGTCTTGCTGCCAGTGTCGCAAGAAAACCAGATGGGCGTGCAGCTCGTCAAGGAGGTCGAGAAGGAGTCAAAGATCCACGCCGACAAAGACGTGCAAGACTACGTCGCCAACCTCGGCAAAAACATCGCGGCCCAGGCGCACGACGTGCCTGCCGGCATCAAGTTCACGTTTAAGGTCATCGATGACCCAAAGACCGTCAACGCGTTCGCGCTGCCTGGCGGCCATATCTACGTGTACAGCGGCTTGATGAAGCTCGCCGACGACGAGGCCGAGCTTGCAAGCGTCATCGGTCACGAGATCGCGCACGTCACGCAGCGCCATGTCGCGGAGCGCTAGGTGGCGGCCCACGGCCTCGACGCCATCTTGTCGGTGGCTTTGGGCACAAACCCGGGCCTGTTGGGCCAACTCGCAGCCGGCGTCATCTCAAACGGCAGCTTGATGAAGTTCACGCGCGATCAAGAAGCAGACGCCGACGCCAAAGGCCTGCCCTACGCCACGCGTGCAGGCTACGACCCGAGCGGTTTTGTGCGGCTGTTCACCAAGCTCAAAAAAGGCGAGGGCCCGGCGTTCCTGGTGTTTTTGCAGGATCATCCGCTGCCGTCGCAGCGCATTGACGCCGCGCGCGCGGAAATCAAACGCCTTAAACATCCGCCCGAGACCACCAACGCGGCGGCCTACGCGACCATCAAGGCCAAACTGTAGCGACGTGCCCGCCGGTTGGCCGAGGCCGCGCACGTCGGCTAAGGTGTCGGTGTTCACAAGGAGTCCCGCATGTCTGATGTGTCTTGGTGCGTCCGTGTCATCTCGCAGTGCGCTTGGATCTGCGCGGGGCTGATGTTGAGCGGCGCATTGCCCGGGTGTTTTTTGCTCGATCAGCCGCTGGCTATCCCGCTCGATTTAACCTCGCCAGAGCAAGACTTCGACGTCGACGCCGCCGTTTCAATTGCGGAGGGCAACGCGTGCGCCGCACCTGACGCGCCGTCGTGTGTGACGCTGACGGCGGTGTGCCAAACCGAGGACAATCGCGACTGCGCGCCGCCGAGCGTACCCGCCAGCATTCCAAAACAAATCCAAGTGGGCGGCGACACCATTAGCGCATCGCAAGCGCTCACCGACATGGGCGTTGACGAGGCCACGCAGATGCAGCTCGCGTTACCC
>JAYTVG010000853.1:0-3638 GCA_043744135.1 Deltaproteobacteria bacterium
CGCTGATGCTGTTAGCCGACGTGGTAGGCACCGTGGTGATGACCGTGAAGCACGCGGCGTACGCGGGCGAAAAGCTGCTCGCGGTGCAGCCGCTTGACCATGCGTGCCAGCCGATGGGTCCAGTCATTTTGGCCATCGACCGCGCGCAAGCTGGCGAGGGGGATCGCGTGTTGGTGCTGCGTGAGGGTAGCGGCGTGCGTCAGATCGTTGGGCGGGACAGCGGCAAGTCCATCGATGAAGCGGTGAAGATGGATTGGCCGGTGCGTTCGATGATCGTCGGCGTGGTTGACCGCGTCGACGTGCTGGCGACCGCATCGAGTGCAATGACGACGACGCCGGCAGCGGGCACGTCGTGAGTCCGTCCGCGCAACGCGATGTCGCGGCCCACGCCCGCGCCTTATACGAGCGCGGTTGGGTGGCGAACCACGACGGCAATGCCTCGCTGCGACTGCCCGACAACGTGCGTTTTGTCGCGACCCCGACCGCCACGGCGAAACGCGTCGTCGATGCGCACGACACCGTCATCGTCGACCTCGCGGGCAAGGTCCTTGGCGGGCGCACCAAGCTGTTTGGCGAATGGCACCTGCACGCCGCTTGCTACGCCGTGCGCCCCGATGTGCGCGCCGTGCTGCACGCGCACCCGCCCTACGCGACGGCGCTGGGCTTGGCGCGCAAGAGCTTCGGCACCCCCGCGCTGCCCGAGATGATCGTGAGCCTGGGCGCGCAGGTCCCGCTGCTGGACTACGCGTTGCCGAAATCGACGGCGCAAGACGACGCGCTGAAAGTCGCGCTCACCACCGCAGACGCCGACGCGGCGCTGCTTGCGGGCAATGGCGTCATCACGGTGGGCGCCGACTTGCAGCAAGCGCTGTTGCGCATGGAGTTGGTGGAGCACTACGCCCGCATGTTCGTGTTGGCGCAACCACTTGGTGGCGTCATCGCGCTGCCGGCTGACGACGTCAAAAAGCTTATGCTCGCGCGCACAAACGCTGGCCTTGGTCGCGCCGCACGCGGATAGCTCGGCCCAGCGAGGACCTGTCCAAGCGCGTCCACTAGCAACACTGTGCGACACATTTTAGCACGGACGTGCGCACCATTTTGACACCCTGAGGTGCCCAATGCGCATCACGCCAGTGAGCGCGCTATAAATAAGCAATGTCCGACGAGCCGCGCATCGGCGATCTCTTGGTGGCTGCAGGCGTCGTGGGCCGAGATGCTTTGGAGCAGCTGCTCGCCCGCCGCCCGCAAGCACGTGGGCGCCGCGTGCTGTCCGAGTTGTTTATCGCTGGCTTGGCGACGGAGCGCGCGCTCGCAGACGTGCTTGCTGGGCAGCTGGGTGTGCCGGTGGCCGTGCTGACGGAGTCGACGGTGAGCGTGCCGGCGCTCGCTCACATCACGCCCGAGCTATGTCGTCGTCGCTTGGTGTTGCCGGTGACCGTCGATCGCCGCACCTTGACGGTGGTGTCGCAAGACGTCGAGGACGCTGAGTTTTTCGCGTACCTCTCGGCCAGCAGCGGATTGCACGTGCTCGCTGTGCTCGGCATCGGCGCGGTGTTGGGGCAGATGATCGAGGTGGCGCTCGATGCGCAACGGCTCAAACAGCACGTCGTGCGCGGTGGTGCGTCGGCGCCAGCGACTGCACAGCTCGTGGTGGCGACCGCCAAACCAAGTCGGCGCGACGCGGACGCCATGGCCCGACAGATCATCGAGGCGATCGGCGCTGCGTCCCCTAGCAAGCACCAGGTCGGCGCGCTGCGGCTCAAGCAGGTGTTGGTTGCAAAAGCACCCGCTCCCGTCGTGGCTGTCGAGCCGGAGCGGGTGGTGGCACCCCAACTCCCTGACACCGAGGCCCCGACCGTGGCGCTGCTCGTGGAAGACGATCCCGAGATTCGCCAGCTGTGCGTGCACATTTTGGCGCGCGACGGCATCGAGGTGCACGAAGCCGTCGACGGCACCGACGCGGTCGCGTACTTGCGCGACCACACGCCGGCGTTCGTGTTGCTCGATGCTCAGCTGCCCGGCATTCACGGCTTGGAAATCTGCCGGAGGATGAAGGCGAGTCCGCGCTTTTGCAAAGTCCCCGTCGTCATGATGTCGGCGCTGTATCGCGATTGGCAAGACGCCCGCGAAGTGATCGAATCGTATGGCGCCGACTACTTCGTGCCGAAGCCATTTGAGCTCGCGTACCTGCGCTGTTTGATTGCAGATGTGCTCAAGCGCCCGCCGGTGCGTCATGCCGCGGCCGCGGCAGTGCAAGATCGCGTCAAGCAGGTGCGCATCGCCTACGAGCAGCACGTCGCTGCCCAACAATCATTCGCGGCCACCGTCGACGTTGAAACGTGGCTGTCGCTCGATCCGTTTGACGCGCGCGCCTGGCTAGAACGCGGCAACATCGCAGCGCAACTGGGCGACTGGGTCGACGCGCTCGACGCGTACGACTCCGCCACCGTATACGACCGCACGCTGATTTTCGCCCACATCGGCCTGGCCTACAGCTGCGAGCGCTTGGGCTTTATCAAACGCGCACGTGGTGCGTGGTTGCGTGCCCGCGAACTCGCACCCGACGATTTGACGCGCCAGCAGATTGATCACCAGCTCGCGCAGCCTCGACCGTCTACAAAACTGCCGGCACCGTAGGCCGTTCGCTAGCGAAACGCCTGCTGAATCTCGTAAGGCACGCGCAGTGGGCGGCCGGACTCAGCCGACAACCACACCCACTCCGTGCGCGCCCTCGCACACATGACGTTGTCTTTGGCGCGCACGATTTGCGTCACACGCACCGCGGACGCCGGTCGAAACGCCTCAATCCACGTCGTCATGACGATCGCGTCGCCAGCCAGACATGGGCGCAAGTAGTCGATTTCATGGCGGCGCACCGCGTAAAAGCCACCGACTAAGGTGTAGCGCTCACGGGGCCAGCCCACCGCGGACGAGTGCTGTTGCGAACACTCCTGCAACCAACGCACGTAGGCGATGTTTGACACGTGCCGGTTCATATCGACGTCGTCAGCGGTCGCGACGAAGCGATATTCAAACGGCTTGCCGCCATCGGTCGTCGATACCAGGGTGCGGGAGGGAGCACTCACGCTCGCGCGCATCCCACGCAAGTATTCCCCCGTCAATGGGAAGCGCGGCAAGCCGCCGCGGTGCTGCGCGGCATGACAAATCGGCGCGTCACGGAACTTTCACTTGTTCGACGTCGCGGGCGCGCTAAGCCTACTGCATGCACACGACACGAACTGTCTCGCTGGCTGCCATCGTTTGGGCCGTCGCGCTGGCGACCGGGGCGCAGGCGCGGCCGGGCTTTGTGTCGTTGCTGCCAAACGGCACGCGCATCGACGGCTCAGGCTGTCAAAACTGCCACAATTCCCCCGGCGGAGGCGATGCCCGCAATGCGTTTGGCATCGACATGGTGCAGCACAGCAACCAGTTCAGCGCCGTATGCGCAATCGACAGCGACGGCGACGGTCAAACCAACGGACAAGAGCTCGGCGACCCCGACTGCATTTGGACCTCGGGTGCGGCGGCGCGCACGACCGAGATCGCAAATCCGGGTCGCCCCACCTCGACCAGCACAAACCCGCTGGGTGGGTCGCCCGACGCCGATGTCGCCGTGTCGCGCGCCTGTCCCGCACACG
>JAYTVG010000854.1:0-3637 GCA_043744135.1 Deltaproteobacteria bacterium
AACTGACGGGATCGACGCCCGCGCGGCAGCTCGGCCGCGTCAGCCACATGGAAGAGACGCTGCCTACGGGCACCAAGCTTGAGGGTGCTGTCGGCGCCAAGCTGCGCGCGGCTGGCACCACGCCGTCGACGGAACCGACCTCCGTGCGGGGCATTACGCCGCCGCACAGCGCACCGCCGCCTCAGTTGAGCAGCATCAACGCGGCCGGCGCGCTTGCGGGCACGACGACGACGTCGCATGGCATCACCGCGCGCGTCGACGTGCCGGCCGACAACGACGTCGCGGTCACTAAGCCGATGCCGGCTGCGGTGGTGCCTGCGAGCACCGGTCGTCCTGTCCTCGTCGGTCTGTTGGCGGCGGCGGCGCTGGTTGCGCTCGGCACCGTCGTCGTGTTGGCGGCCGTGATGCTGTCGCCGCCTAAGCCGGGCCCAGCGACGCGGGTGACAACGACGAGCGCAACTGACCCGACGCCGACTGCAACCGTGCCGACCGCAACCGTGCCGACCGCAACCGTGCCGACTGCAACCGTGCCGACCGCAAGCATTGAAACCGTGCCGAGTGCCGCCGTTTCGACTGCGACCGAACCGACTGCGACCGAACCGACTGCGACGGCGCCGACCGGCAAAGCACCAAGCGCGGTGAGCGCGTCAACGTCGAGCCGCGCGGTCGGTACACCTGACGACAGCGCCGCTGCGAACAAGAAAAAGCCGACCGACAAAGTGCGCGTGAAGGCCAAAACTCCCGCGGTCAAAACGCCAGCAAACGATGCGGCAGCAGACAGTGACGTGGGGGGCTTTCGTCGTGTGCTCACCAAGGGTGCGCCGTGATTGCTGCACTCGTCCCGCTCGCCCTCGTCGTGTTGGCGGCAGCAGCAGCGCCTCCTGCTGCGGTGGCAGCGACCACCGCTGCACAACACGAGGCCGACGCGTTTGCCGCCATCGACGCCAAACGCTGGTGCGACGCCGTGCAGGAGTTCTTGCGCGCGGACGCCCTGGCTCCCTCTGAAGACCTGGTGATGAACGCGGCGATGGCGGCGCAATACGGTGGCGACCGGGCCGCTGCGCGCGGTTTGTACGAGCGCGCGCGCGTCGCCAAGGGTGCGCGCGCCGCCGAGGCCGCCAAGCACGTCGCGCAACTCGATGCAGCCATCGACAGCGAAGGTGCTGGTGCCGCCTGCCCCGCGCCGCCACAACCGACCGCAACCGCGAGCCCGCCAAGTGCGCCCCCCGCAACCGCGGCGCCGACGGTGCCGAGCGCACCGCCCGCTAGCGTTGTCGTCGAGCCGCCGGCCAGCTCGACGCCACTGTGGCCCCTCGCCGTGGTGGGTGCGGGGGCGGCGCTCGCGGTGGTCGGCGGCGTCGCGGCCGGCGTCGGCACGCTGCCGTGGTACCAGCACGAAAGCGCCGTCGAGGCGCTGGCCGCGGCCGAAAGCAAGCGGGGCTCAGACAAAGCGCAGCTGCGCGCACTTCAGCAGCAACAGCACGACGCGCGCGCGGCCTGGGAGAGCTACGGTCAACTCGCGGCCATCGCCGGTGTTGTCGTCGTCAGCGTCGGCGTGGTCGTCGTGGGTACCGGCGTGGCCTTGTTTGTTTTGGAGGGCGAATGAATCGTTGTCACCGTGGCTTCATCGGCCTGTGCTTGGTTGCGGCCGTCGCGCTGTTCACCGCGTGCGACCTCGCCGCGGACATCGGCTACGGCCAAAATTGCAGTACCACCAGCGACTGCGCGGACGGCTACAGCTGCGGGTCGAAGGGCTTTTGCGTTTCGGCGGCTGAGGGAGAAGGAGAAGGGGAAGGCGAAGGAGAAGGCGAAGGAGAAGGCGAGGGGGAAAACTGCAGCGCGCAAAACTGCAGCGACGGCAACGCCTGCGACGGCGTGGAGGGCTGCGTAGCGGGAGCGTGCGCCAGCGGCGAACCCCTGTGCGACGTTGCGCACTGCGATGGCGCCACCAACACCTGCCGAACCTGCTTGGCCAACAGCGATTGCGACGACGGGCTGGCGTGTAACGGCAACTCGACGTGTGTCGAGGGAGCCTGCGTGCAAGGGCCACCGCTGTGCGCTGCGTCGGACAACTGTAACGAGGCCACCGACACGTGCGGCCCGTGCGGTAGCGCCGCCGACTGCGACGACAATGACCCGTGTGACGGCGCTGAGGTCTGCAACTCTGACGCCGTGTGCGTGTCAAGCGGCGCCGCGTGCCAAAGCCCGGGTGCACCGTTTTGCGTGGCCAGCGACCGCACAACGTTTACGTGCGTGGCGTGCCGCACGACGGCAGATTGCGCCGACGACACGCAGTTTTGCACGCCTCCCCTCACCTGCACGCAAGGGGCGTGTGTGGCCGGCCCTGCACCCTGCGCCGCGGGCGACACCTGCGTCGAGCAAGACGACGCCTGTGTGCAGTGCACCACCAACGCAGACTGCCTCGACGCAAACCTGTGCGACGGCACAGAGGTCTGCGACGCCAACCAACGCTGCCATGACAGCGCTGCGCCATTGTGCGGCGGCGCTACGCCGGTGTGCCTCGCGGACGGCACCTGCGTCGCGTGTAACGTCGATGCGGACTGCCAAAACGCGACGTTTTGCGATGTCGAGACATGCACCGCCAACCACACGTGCGCGAGCGCGCCGCGTTGCGCGCAATGCAACGAGACCACGGACAGCTGCGCGTGCGCCACTGACGCGGACTGCGGCCGCGATGCCGTGTTGTGCAATGGCGTCGAGCGCTGCGACACCGCGGCCGGAGCGTGCATCGTGGATCCACCGTGCGCGGCGGGTTTGTTTTGTGCGAGCGAGCAGTGCGTGGCGTGCCGCGACTCCAATGACTGCCCAAACCCCAACTTCTGCGATGGCGTTGACGCGTGCGTCGCTGGCGTCTGCCAGCCGCCGGGCACCCCGTGCGGGGCGTTGTTTTGCGTCGAGGGCAACGACACCTGCGTGCAATGCCGCGACGGCACTGACTGTGCGCAAGACGGTTCGTTTTGTAACGGCACCGACATCTGTAACGCCGGCGCGTGCCAAGACAGCGGCGATCCGTGCGTCGGCAGCGCCACCACACCGACGTGCAGTGACGCCAACGGCCGCTGCGAGTGCAACGCAACGGTGTGCCCCGACAACGGCGTCGTGTGCGACGGTGTCGAGTCGTGCGGTGGCGTCAACTGTATCAGCAGCGGCAACCCGTGCGGTGCTCAGTTTTGCATCCCGGCTGGTGCGTCAGCATTTGAGTGCAAAGAGTGCTTAAGCGACGGCGACTGCGCGGTGGCAGGTGCGACGCGCTGTTCGACTGCTGGCTCCTGTGTCGAGTGCAACGTGCGCGCTGATTGCGTGCAGCTGTATGGCGGGACCAATCTCGATTGGCAGTGCGCGTTGAACGTCTGCGAGTCGACGTGCGCTGACCCGTGCGGGTGTATCCGCGCTTGCTTGCCGGGCCAGCTGTGTTTACGCCCGCCCGAGTGCCCCTAAGGCCGAGTGCGCAGACGTCTAGCGCCTTAGCGCGGTGGCAATGGATGCGGCGACGCCCCCGGTGACGGTGGCGCCGATCACGGCACCGCCCAGCGCGCCGATAGCGATAGGCACCACCGGATTTTGGCGATCGGGAGCGACTGCCCAGCCCACCACGACGCCGGCCAGACCACCGGCA
>JAYTVG010000855.1:0-1136 GCA_043744135.1 Deltaproteobacteria bacterium
TCGCTCCATGGCAAAACCATCGTCGTCACGGGCTGCAACTCTGGGCTTGGCCAAGAGGCGTTGCGGGTGTTGACGATGCGTGGCGCACACGTCATCGGCACGGCGCGCAGCGTCGACAAAGCGCGACAGGCAACGGCACAGATGTCACCAAGCGCGGGCAGTACCTCAGCGGTCGCGTGCGAACTTTCCGATCCAAAATCCGTGCGCGCATGCGTCGCGGAGATCAAACAGCGACACACCATCGACGCCATCATCTGTAACGCCGGCGTGATGGCGCTCCCGAAGTTGGTGGTGGCGCACAACCTCGAGATGCAGTTTCTCACCAATCACATTGGACACTTCATGTTGGTGACCGGCCTGCTCGACGTCCTGCGCGCGGATGGCCGCGTCGTTATGCTCAGCAGCTCCGCGCATAAAAACGCCCCGCCGGGCGGTATCGATTTTGACAACTTAGACGGCGGCCGCGGCTACAGTCCGTGGAGCGCCTACGGGCAATCCAAGTTTGCCAACCTGCTGTTTGCAAAACAGCTCGCGCGCAATTTCGCAGGGACCGCACGGGTCGCAAACGCGGTGCATCCTGGCGTCATCAAAACCAACCTCGGCCGCAGCATGGGGTCGGTCGCAAACGTCGCGTTGTCCATCGGGGGCGCGCTTTTGATGAAGTCAGTCGAGCAGGGTGCAGCGACCGAGGTCTACGTCGCAACCCACCCAAGCGTCGCCACCACGAACGGCGCGTATTTCGCCGATTGCAACCTGAGTCAGCCGCGTCGTGATGTGGATGACAGCGCGTTGGCTGTGCGGTTGTGGCAGCGCTCCGAGGAGATCGTCGCTGCACTGCCGACTTGACGCCGACTGCGCCTACTTCCAAAGGCTCTGGTACCACTTCTTGGTTTTCACCTTGGGTGGATCGCTGGCGAGATGCATGCGCTTGCGCACGTCGTCGAGCTGCCAGCCCGTGAGGTCGGCGAGCGTTTGCGATTCGTCGCGTTGGCGTTTCCACACGGCCTCTTTGTACGGACCCGCTGCGTCGCAGCTCATCTCGCCCGCGAACGCATGTTGAATGATGTAGCGGCCTTGGAAGTTCGCGGTATCCGACGTCGTTTGAAAGACGAGGTCCTCGGGGAAGTGCTCGCGGT
>JAYTVG010000856.1:0-3635 GCA_043744135.1 Deltaproteobacteria bacterium
CGCGAAAAAAGCCCCAGCGAGCCCGCGAAAAAAGCCCCAGCAAGCGCGCGAAAAACCTCCCTCGACCCAAAAAACTAATTCAACCCAGCCACCGGCGCCTCACAACTGCCAGGAAGACGCGCCACATGCGTCCCCGCCGGCGGCACAAACACAAACACCGCGTCCTTCAGCGCCTTGTTGAACACAACATTTTTAAAAATAAACTGGTTCACGTTGCCCGCAGGATCGACGACGACGGACTGCTTCACGCGTGACGTCTTTGGGTCCACCACCAAGATCAACTTCGCAAACACCGCGCTGGGAGTTTTAGGCACGAGCAACAGATGGTGGTCGCTTTTGTCGCCGAACACGCCGTCAAACCAGCTCACGTCAAACTGATCTTTGATGCGGCCGGCGCCCCACATAAACGCGATGGGCGCAACCAAGTCGCTCGACTGCTGAAAGCATGCGTTGACGAATGCGTTGTGGTCTTCCGGTTGGTGCATCCACAACGACGTGCCGTCGATGACGAACGCCTTGGGTTGCGGTGCCGTGTAGTCCCAGCGCATCAAGCCCGGCTTTTTGAAGCGCAGCGTGCCCGATGACTCTTGGGTGCGGCGCAGCATCGTGTAGGTGTATTTTTGCGTGAACGCGCCGGAAAAATCGGTGGTGCCGTCGTAGGCTTTTTGCACCGCGTCGACGAGCGCGGACAACTTCGCGTCCAGCGGCGCCGACGCGGCAGACGGTGCAGGCACCGCAGGCACGACCGGGGCGGACACGACCGGGGCGGACACGACCGGCGCGAAGGGCTGTGCGGCAGCGGGGGTGGTCGGGACCTCCTGCACGGTCGGATCCGACCACAGCTGCACGACCGAAAAGAGCACCTCAGACAACCACATAGACAACCTCGCTGGTGCGCACGTGTTGACGCGCGTGACTTGGACGCGGCCCTGCGGCCGCCATTCACGCGTACGCGCGATCCCCTTGGCGTGACATCACACGGCGCTCGGCGCAACGCGCTTCGCGATCTGGGCGGGCGACAAATCGCTGAGGCTGCGCGCGACCACCATGATGTCGCTCGACGCGCGCACCGCGTGCAGCTCGGCCTGCAGCAGCGCCAACGCTTCCGCTGCAGGCGACGCTGGGCGGGTGGCGAGCTCGAGTGCGAGTGCATCGAGCAGCACCCGCGTGGTCTTGGCGCGTTCGCCGAGCGCGCTTGCGAGCGTGTCGAGTTCGTCAGCGGCGCGCGGCGTCGACGCGCTGGTGGCCAAGCGACTCAGGCGCGTAGCGGCCTCGGCAAACAACGCCGGCAGCGGCATCAACGCCTCGATGCGCCGCTGCACGTCAGGTGCGGTGCCCGACGGCACGGCGAGCTGTTGCACGTGGCTGCGCAGCCGGGCGATGCGCTGCTCGTGCGTTTCGACCAGGCCGTTTGCGGCGTCGACCAGCGCCAGCAAACCCGCGTCGTCGTCGGCGTCGGTGGCGATGCGCGCGCGTAGGTCGCCGCCGGTGGCGCAAAGGTGGATGTGTTGCGCCAATGCGACCACGCGTTCGCGTCGACGCGCGTGCAGCGCGTCGGTGGCGGCGGCACTTGCAAACGTCGATCCTGCGTGCGCCATCGCCTGCAACAGCTGCCGCGCTTCGGGGGTTGCGGGCGGCGCGAGAGCTTTGACCAACGGCGCGCGCGCGTGCAGCGCAACGACGTCGAGGTCGCGCGCGAGCTGACGCAAGCGCAGCGCGACGACCACGGCCAACGCGCCCGCTGCCATCGCAAGCGCCAACGTCCACGGCTTGCGAGCCGGTGCGGCCACCTGCGCAGGGGCGTGCAGCGCGTCGACGGCAACGCTGAGCGCGCGCGTGTCGAGTGCGATGGTCGCGACCGGCGTTACCGCGGGCACCGACGCGATGTCGACGACGCACAGCGTCTCCGCGTACGGGCAATACCGCAGCCACACACCGCCCGGCGCGGTTGTGCGCAACACGGCGCTGTCACCCGCAAACGCCGCACCCGCCGGCAGCTGCGCGCCGCGTGGACTCAGCACGGCGCCGTTTTTGTCGACGACGAAGCGCGCGCCAGCCTTGCTGCCCATCGCGGTCTCAAACGCCGCACCGCCCAGCTCCTCGAGCGAAAACGGCAAGCGCAACGCCGCACCTGTCGTGCCCTGTTTGCGGCGCACATCTCGCGCGCGGTAGACGGCTTCGGTCAACGCGACGTTGGCGCGCAAACGTGCCGCGTCGACGTCGCCATCACCAGTGGCTGCGTTTGCTGTCGGGGCCGGCGCGGTCGACGCTGGCGCCACCAGCTGCGGCTGCAGTGCAGCGATGGCGGCGCGCACTGCAGCGACGTCATCACGCGCAGCCGGGGCCGGTGCATCCGAGCGCGGCTGCGTCCCCCACAGCACCGCGGGGATAGCCCCCAGCGCCAACACCAGCATGACGAGGCCGGGCCACAGTCTCACGACTGCGACCCGCGCGCGCGTCCGAGCGTAGGCGCAAGTGGCGTGCCGACCACCAACGTCGGTTGTGAATATTCGGCGGTGTCGCCGACCAGCGCGCCCGACACGGTGCCGAGCACACGCTGAATTTTACGCAACACACACAAGCGGTACAGCACCTTGCAGCACTCAAACGCGCGCAGCGACGAGATGCGCAAGATCTCATGCACCGACAAGCCCGCCGCCCGCTGCGGATCGGACGCGTCGCTGTGTGCCGACGTCGCTGCGCGCGGGGCCGGACGCGCTGCGGCGTTTGAAAACACTGACAGCACCTCGATCTCGTCCGGCGACAGGTCGGTGACGTCGTCTGAGGTGCGCACAAAACACGCGTCGTAGTTGGGCACGTGTTGTTCGATCACGCTCCATTCATCGATGCGGCGCAGCCCCTCAAACAGCAGCATATCCACCGAAAAACCGGGTGTGACGAGGACCGCGGGCAACAGGTGCTCACCGCGCCGCAGGACAAAAAAGCCGCGACGCGAGCGCAACAGCTCCATCATCAGGTCTTGCGCCTGCGCGCCCACGCAGCGCCGCAACTGTTCGGCTGTCACGAGGCCCGCGTCGACGAGGCGCTGGCCGATGGGCACGGGCGACCGCTTCGCGAGCACCGCCTCAAGCTGCGCGCGCGACAAGATGCCGTCGCCGACAAAGTAGTTGCCGAGCAAGAGGTCCGCGCGCAACGTCGCGCCTTGCACGCCGACGACGACGCCATCTTTGGTCGCGACTTGAAAGCGTGCCGCAGCTTTTTTGCTCGCGTGGCCGGCGCTGCCGTGCACCGCGGTGTCCGCACGCGTGGGTGCGGCATCAGCACGATCGTCGCGTTCTAGCGACACCTCAAGCAGACCGGTTTGCCCTTGAAACTTCATCAACTGCAGCACTTCGGGCAGCGGCACATCGGCGAGATCACCGGTGAGACTCGCATGGGGCACCGCGAGCACGTCACTGATGCGGCGACTGGACAAGCCCGCGCGCAGGTCCGCGCACATCGAAATCGCCAGCACGTCGGCGTCCGCGATGCCGCGCGCGACCAACCCCTCAGTGATGATGTGGCGAATGTCTTTGAGCGCCTCGTCGGCGCGCTCGCGCTCGCTGTCCGTCGAAGGATCGGCGTCGCGTATGGCGTCGAGGTCAAACGCGGACCGGCTCGGCGACGTCGCGTCT
>JAYTVG010000857.1:0-1135 GCA_043744135.1 Deltaproteobacteria bacterium
GCGTACGGCCCGTCCCACGTGACAACGAGGGTGCGCGCATCTGGCGCTGCCATCTTAACGATGCGGTCGGTGGACGTGCGATCGACGATCTCAAGCGTCCGGTCGCGCGCGAGCGTATCGGCGAAAACAAAGTCGTCCGCCGTCACCGCGTGCCCATCGGACCAAAACAACCCGGCGACCAAATGCCACGTCACTTGCATGCGGGTGTGCACACCATCGGCGACGAACACCACATCGCCATTTGCAGGCGTGGGCAGACGCTGCGCAGCCCAGGGTAACAGTTGCCAATGCTCGTCTCGCACCGTCAACAACAGCGCGCCGGTGCGTCCGATGTGCTCGGCCGCGTTCATCTGTTTCATTTGCATCAACAGCGTATCGGGCTCTTGCGTGATGCCGATCGTGAGCGTGCGTTTCGGCGGCGACGTCGCGACGTGCTTGCTGCACGCGCACGCGACGCACAGCGCCACTGCGCAAAGATGGGCGAGCCGCGGTGCTGTGGGTGGCGACACGCAGTCAGCTTGCAGAAAAGCGCCGATCAAAACAATCGACATCGTGTTACGGTACGCGACCATGGTGGTTTACGACGACGACAGTGCGGCATATCGAAACGCCGACACCCTCGGCGGCAAGCACAAAGACCCGTTGGTGGTGGGGCCGTGCCGCATCGAAGCGCGCTTGGCGGTCGGCCAGACCTCGCGCTTGTACCGCGCCGTGGACACCGACCTGCAGCGCACCGTCGCACTCAAGTTGGTGTCTTCGCCCCACGACGAGGACGGCGCGTTTGTCGAAAGATTTCTCAGCTGCGCCCGCGCGCTTATCGCTGCGGATGCGCCACACCTCGTGCAAGTTCTTCATGCCGGCACGCTTGACGCGCGCGCCCCCTACGCGGTGTTTGAATTTTTGGACGGGCACGATCTCGATCGGGTTTTGCAGCGCGAGCGCGTGCTGACTCCGGCGGCGGCGATGCGGGCAGTCCTTGACGCAGCATCGGGCTTACGCTCCGCGCACGAGTTGGGGGTCGCGCACGGCGACGTGCGCCCGCGCCACCTCATCCGCACTGGCGGCACCACCAAAGTCACCGGCTTTGGCTTGTCGCCCCCACGTCAAACCGCGCAGCGGCGCGCGCTCACTGGCC
>JAYTVG010000858.1:0-3630 GCA_043744135.1 Deltaproteobacteria bacterium
ATGACGGGGCGCGCTTTTGCGGGCTTCAGCCGCAGGGGCCCACAGTGCCCACCGCCGGGTTGGCGCTCAAGCAGCGCTTGACCGAGGCAGCCGGCGCGCCGCCCAAGGGTTTGAACTTTGCTGCGCGCACCGACGCCGGCGTGCACGCGCTCAAAAATATCGCGACTTGCTATTGGTACGAGCCCTTGGTCGCATCCCGGGTCAAACACGCGCTGATGGAGGCGCGCGACGACGGGCTCGTCGACGTGCAGGCGTTCGAGGTGCCGATGTGGGTGCACGCGCGCGGTTGCAACCGCGGCAAGCGCTACCGTTATTTGATTGAGGACCAGTCGCGCACGCCCACGAGCAAGACCGCGCCCACACGCCACGCGTGGTGCGTCGCCCCTGCCCTCGACGCGTCGCGCATGCGCACTGCAGCCGCACATTTGCTGGGCACGCAGGATTTCTCGTCGCTGCGCGGCGGTGGCTGTTCGGCCGCCTCGCCCGTGAAAACCATCGTTAGCTTGCGGATCGGTGGACCCTTCGCCACCGGTGTCGGCTGTGCTGCGCGCTATGTCGTTGAGGTCGCGGGAGATGCGTTTTTGCGCCATATGGTGCGCAATCTCGTCGCACTCCTTGTGGAGGTGGGCGCGGGTTTGCGCGACCCCGACGACGTCGTTTCACTGTTGGCGTTGAAGTCGCGCGCGCGGCTTGGCGTGTGCGCCCCGGGTTGCGGCTTGGTGTTGGCCGAGGTCGGCTGCGTGTGGCCCGACGATGGCTCGTTTTTACTGCGCGAGCTGCGCGCGCTGACGCCTGTCAAGGTCGGTTGACCGTCACGCGTACGCGCTGCCGCTCACGGCCCGTCGACGAGGGCGTCTAGGTGCGGTTGCGCAGGTGCCGTACCCCAATAACGCACGCGGTCGTGACTCATGAGCTCACGTGGCGCTCGAAACAAATGGACCGGGGAGTACGCGAGGAAGTTCGAGACCCGCGACGTATACGTGCACGCATACAATGAGACCTGCGCACCAAAGCGCGACAGTTCGTTGTTGCTTTTGAGCAAGCGCCCCCACCAAAGGTTGAAATCCTTATCTAGGATATCTTGGATGTCGCTCGCTTCTTTGTCGAGCGCCCGCAGCGCGCGCTTGGCGACGTCGATCTCTTTTTTGAGACGTTTCATACTTTCGTCGCACGCCCGCAAAGTGGCATCGTCGAGGCGGACCGCCGCAGTCGCGGAGGTCGGCGCTTCGTCGACCTTGCTACTCACCGTCGGGCGCCGCTGCGAACAGAGGGTTTCCATCTCGCTAAACAGCGCCCGCTGCTGCGAAATCGAATCGTCGAACCGGTAGCGATCTTCATCAAGCTGCGTCAAGCGCTCGATGAGCGCGCGGCTCGTTGTGGAGCCGCGAATCTCGTCTTCGATCTCCTCGACGATCAGGCACGTGCGCCAACGCGAGTCTTTGCGCGAACGTAAGATGTCACCAAAGATGTGATCGCCGATGTACAAAATCTCTTCGCCGGTGGCTTGCGCCATGCGCTCAAACGCCTCGATGTTGCCACCTTGGTACACCCGGTGGCGGTCGAAGCGCTCCGTTGCGATCTCGCCGAGCACCTGTTCGGATCCTTCGATCGCCGCCACTTCTAAAAACGGATCGCGCTCCGTGAAAAAGCGCGGCTTGCGGCCACCCACGACGATGATGTCGAAATATTGCCGCCAGCTTTGGTACTCGCGCAGCTGGCCATCGAGCAAAAAGCTCATGACGGCCTGCGTGTACAGCCAGTGACTGTTCGTCAGCAAAAACAGTTTCTTGCCGGCGGAGCGCAACTTATGAAGGGTTAAAGGCAGCTTGTCGTCGACGACAAAATAGGTCGCCAAGTTCGCCATGATGATGGTCTTAAGCGTGCCGTCTCTGTGGATGTCGTCGATCGCGGTGCGCACATCGTCAAACAGCTTCCACGTGTTGATGTTTCGCATCAAGCTGCTGGCCTGCAGCGACGCCTGACTTTGATCGTGCAACGCCGGCTGCGGCGCGCGCAACACGCCACTGGGCAGCGCGATCGGTGCGGTGTCGTGGCCGGCACTCGCGCGCGCGTCGAAGAACTCGACGAGGTTCGCGTACAGGCACGCCTCTGGCATCGAAAACAAGGTGTCGACCGACGCGAAGGTGGTCGATGACGGTTTGATCTTGTCGTGGCGGTAGAAGCGATCCACCTCGTCATTGCTCAACCGCTTGCGGCCAAAAAACACCCGCCCGACGCGGCCGTGCGTGTCCATCTTGAGCAGGTGTCCCGCACGTTTGTCGACGAGCAAGCCGCGAATGATGAAGCTCGGATCGTATTTGAGCGCGCGGATGGCGACGGGGTAGCCAGCCTTGGCGATGAGCCGCTCGACGGTGAGGTCGTACTGCAGCTGCTCCATCGGTTGTTTGTTGTAGATGGCGAGCGTGTAGTCCATGTCGAACCCCACCAGTTTGGTGGTGGCGAGGTCGAGGTCGCGGTTGGTGTAGACCTGCCGCTCGGGCTCAAGCAACCGGTCGGGCGACGCGCCAAGCGCCGTGAGCAGCTCGTTTGAAACTGCAGTGAAAACGGGTGCCATCGTCACGATACCAACGCGTCCCTAAAGGAGCTGCGTTCGCGCGCGGTGCTTGACGCAACGCAAGCACGACGCGCAAAAGAGGAGGACGCAGCGTGCACGCGCTACCTAGCCGAACCACCAGCTGACCGACGCTGATCCGAAAAACAGCGCCAACAGCGACGCAAAGAGCAGCAAGAAAAACGCATGCCAAAACATGAAGACGATGGTTTTTGCGGTGTCAGTGCCATGCACGATGCGCACGAGCTGATACCAGGCCGCCAAAAAACCCATGATGCCGAGCAGGCCCCCCAGCGGCCCTAGGAGGTTCGCGACGCGCCCGCACACCTCCATCGCACCGAGAGAGACCATACCGACCAAGCCGCCTTTGCCCAGACCCCCCGACAAGCCCATCGCTTTGCTGGCAACCGTTGGGGCCAGCACGAGCGACAACAGCGACAGCACGATTGCGACGATCAACGAAGCCTCCGATCAGTTGAACCATCGCTAGTGTAGCAAACACGCTGGCCGCGCGCACAATTCGACGTTGCGACGTGAACAAACCGATTCAAACATCGAGCGCCGGCTCGCGTTGGTAGTGCTCGTGCTGCGCCACGACAACGAGTGGGCACGGACCTCCACGTGGATGCACACGGTCCCCGGTGTCAGCCACCGTCGCCATCAGTGCTTGAGTTGCGCTGCGCGACAGCAACGCCCAAAACTGTCGCGCCTTCACGATGCAGCGCAGGCGCTGATCGGGTCCGAAAAAAAACCTGCGCCCGGCGATAAGCTCGTGCGTGCCATCGCTGAGCACGAGGGCATCGTGGTGCAACGTCCGCACGAGGTACGGGGCGTCTTCACAGGCGAACCGCTCGATGTCGCGGCCGGTCGTGACCACCAGATCACCGTTGCCGTCGCGCGCGATGCTGCGGTGCAGCAGCTGCTCGAGGCCAGGGTGACCGACGCGTTGGCCGTCGTGAAACCACGCCCCATCGATCGTGAGGTACAAACCGGCGGGAGCGTCGCTTCGCCACACAAACCGGCTGTCGCGCGGGTCTTTCATCTGTTCTTTCTGCTGC
>JAYTVG010000859.1:0-12660 GCA_043744135.1 Deltaproteobacteria bacterium
GCCAAGACGCGAAAAGGCCGCGCCGATCTGCAGCGCGCGTTGGTGCTGCCGCGCCGTCGGTGGCGCCGTCAACATCTGTGCGACGCCCGCATCGTCAATGGTGCGCGCTGGCGATGTGCTTTGCACCAAACCGCAAGCCGCGCACAGCACGTGACGTTGCCATGCCAGGCGCGGCACCGGCGGTGGCGCGAGCAAGCGATGGCTCGCACACAAATAGCACCCGGTCTCGCGCCGCGTGCTCACTGGGCGCGGCGCAGCAGCGACGTTAGTCATGCGGTGAAGCGCCCAACAATCGACCACCTTGCTTGCCCAAAGATACCCCGTCGTTTTTCCCCTCATGACGGTGGCACGCAGCAGTGGCGGCCACAACGCAGCAACACCGGTGTGGTGTGTCGGTAGACCCGCCGTCAATAGCGACGCGAACCCAACGCGTCGTGCCGCACGCAACAGCCGACGCCGACTTACAGTAGTCGCCAAAACCCGAGCACGCCTAGCGTCCACACCGCGTGCGCGCACAACGCGGCGTGCAAGCGCCCGGTCCACGTCGTCAGCACGCAGTACAGCGCACCCAAAACGAACGCCGCCACCGCCAACAACCATGAGCCGACGCCGAGCTGTGCTGTCGCGTACACGGTGGTGGCTAACACGATGGCAAGCGGCGTCGGCACCACGGCACGAAGCGCATCGAGCAACAGCCGTCGCCACAACACTTCTTCCGCGACAATCACGAGCACGACGGCGAGCAGCGCTTGTGGTGTGATGGCGGCGACCAGGTACAAACGTTCAACATCCGCACGCACAAAAGCAAACGTCGACGTCAACAGGGCGAAGGCCAGGTGGGTCGCGACCAGCGTCAGCGCGCCTACCACAACGCCAACGGCCACGTCGCGGGCACGCGGCCGCAACGCGAAGTGTGTCGACGCCCTGCGCCATGCCGCCGCATGTTGCGTGGCGCCAAACAAGCAGATGCCCGCGGCGTAGATGCCCAGCGGCACATACAAAGCCTGGTTGCGCATCCCCCATACGAAGATCAACAACCACACGACGCTGATGCCGAGGACCACAGCGATCGTCGGTCTTGCGGCTAGCCTCGACGGCGGGGGTGTATTGGTGCTCACGCGCGCCTGCGAAACAGCAGGCTACGCGCAGCCCCGGGGAGCTGCACGGCGGCCTTGAGTAGGCCCTCGTACACGGCCGCCATCGGCGTCGCTTCGTCGTATTGCAGGGCACGTGTGAGCGCTTGCGGGATGGTGAGGCGCTGGTGGTTGGGCAGCAAGCGCCAGATGCCGTCGTCGACGCTCAACAGATCGCCGCGTCCCATGCCGAGCACCAACTCGCGTGCCACCGCCGCATCGACGCGCGTCAAACGCCCCGCCAACGCGGCTGCTACGCGGCGCGAACCCACGGGCAAGCGCACGCTCCACGTCGGCAAGCCGCACGCACGGCGCATCTGCAGCAACAGCTCCGTTCCCGTCACATCCTGCGGGCCCGGCACGTCGTAGCTGCCGGGCGCTACCGTGGCGTGCCGTGCGTGAGCAAGCGCCACCACGACGTCGTCGATGGCGACGGGCTGTTGGCGCGTGCACAGCCACGGCATGTCGACCACCACCAAAAAACGCGTCGCCACGTCGCGCAACAAGCGAAACGACGCGGAGCCCGCACCGAGCACAACGGCGGCGCGCAGCACCACCACCTCGACACCAAGGCGTTCGCCGTCACGCTTGAGCACGTCTGCGCTACGTTGACGGGCGCGCAGGTGGGCGGATGCGCCCGCGTCGACGCGCGGGCCGCCGAGGTACACCACGCGCCGCACACCAGCGCGCGCGCATGCGTCGATGAAGGTGGCCGCGACCCGAGCCTCCCACGCCGCGTAGTCGTCGCCGCGGTTGAGTCCGTGCACCAAAAAATAGCCGGTATCGCAGCCCTGCAAAGACGCTTCTACGCTTTTGGGGTCGTCGAAGTCGCAATTGACGTCGCCATGCAGCCCTCGAGGTCGACGAACTCCGGCGCGGATGTCGTCGATTCCATGATCGTGAAAGTGTCGTACCAATGCGGAACCGACGAAACCGCTAGCACCGGTCACTAAAATGGCGCGCGCGTTGTTGTTTGCGGTCACGGGCACACTTCTTCTCCTGTGGATCGACACAAGCCACCGAGCACGTCGTTGCTGTTGTCGCACGCGGTGCCGCGCGGGCAGCCGAAGTCGCACGGCTGCGTGCAGGTGCCACCCTCACATAAGGCGCCGTCGCACGTGCTGTCGGCGGCGCACGCGACGCCGAAGGCCGCATCGCCGCGCGCACCGCCGCGACAACTTCCCGTCGAAGCGCCGTCGCCGTCCGCGACGCAGCTGTCGGCGTCGCCGCAATCGAAATTGCCGCGGGCCACCACGCAGCTGCCGACCTCGGGCGCATCGAGGCACACGCCGTCTTCACACGCGCCCGCACCTAAACAGCGGTTGAAGCACCCGCCACAATGCACCTTCGAAACGCGCATGGCGTCGATTTTTACGCACAAGCCGACGTGCGAAAGGCCCGGCACCGGGCACTGCTGCTCGTCGTCGCGGCAAGCGATGTCAGCACTTTTGCAATAGCCGTCAGCGGCACACGCAAAGTCCTGCGGGCACGGCTCCGCGAGCGAACAATCCCATTCGCGCTGGGGATCAAAGTTGCACGGCCCTGGGACGATGGCGCCGCACACCAGCACCACCAACAACAGCGCGTTAAGCATGCTCACGGCGTCACCTCGACGAGGGTGTCGGCAGGCAAAAAGAACAAACCAGCGCCCACCACGACAAAGCCCGCCGCGATGTACAGCGTCAGGTTGGAGGTGCCTGCGAGCGTGGGCCCGAGATGTTCAAGGTCGGTGATCTCTTTGCGGTTGGAATCGCGCGCGGTTTTTTGTGTTGGCAGCGCGCGCTCGATCCCCCACGCGCCTAAGCCGGTGCCCAGGCTCGCGACGGCGCTGGTGGCACCTAGCCCAAGGCTCGTCAGCGACAACACGCGCCACCAGCTCATCTGGCGCTCCATCACCATGCGGCTGTCAACGTTAGGCTTGGGCCCGGCAGCGTCGTCACCGAGCACCAAGCGGCGCGCCAGCCACTGCGTAAATGGCACCGCACTGGCATCGTCACCGATGTAGCTGTCGGTGACGGACTGCAGCACCGCCAGGTTTTTCATGTCGACCATCTTGATGGAGATGACCACGCGATCGTCGATGCGACCGATGCTGCCGATGATCAAGCGATCGACGCCAAGCGCATCGCCGATCTCCGCGACACAGCTGTTAGACGTACAGCCCGCCAACTGCTTTTCTTCTTCAAAACTCATCAGCGCACGAATGTCAGTGCGGCTCAGCACCGAACACACGATGGCACCGCGCACCTGCGTCGCGATGACGTCGGTGAGCGCGGCAACATGCGATGGCGCAATGCCACCTTGCACTTGCAAGTCGAGCACCGCGGCTTTGCACGACGGCTGCGCGTTTTGCGCGGCGGATGGCGACACATCAAGCACCGCGCCGTCCGGCGCGGCGGCGGTGCCTAACGACATCTGCAACAACAACGCGGCGGACCACATCGTGGTGGTGCATAGCAGGTTGCCAATCGGGGCGAATGGCCTGTTGCGCCTCGCGCGCGTGCTCGCCCCGTGGCGCGAGGCACTAGCGGCGAGGCAAGCGATCTGAAACCTCAGCGCCATGACCCTGACCGCCAGCGTGGTTCGTTTTAAGGTGCAGCTGTCGCACGTCGACCGCGGCGTGTACGCGACCCTCGACCTCAAGATGGCGAAGCACCCGTCGGAAAACCATCGCTATTTGCTGACCCGCCTGCTGGCGTTTTGTGCGCTTTACGAGGAGGGGTTGGCGTTTTCCAAGGGCGGCTTAAGCTCCCCCGACGAGCCCGCGCTGGCCACCCACACGCTCGATGGGCGCCTGATGTTGTGGGTGGAGATCGGCAACCCGGCCGCCGCACGCTTACACAAAGCCAGCAAGGCAGCACCGCGCGTCGTGGTGTTCACGCACCACGATGCCAAGCTCTTGGTCGCCGACGTCGCCGTAAACAAAGTGCACCGCGCCGACGCCATCGAGGTGATCGCGCTAGCGGGCGCGTTTTTAGACGCACTGGACGCGCAGCTCGGCGAACGTGGCGGCGATCTCGACGTCACCATCACCGAGGACCAGCTGTACATCAACTGCAACGGCACCACGCTTGAAGGCGCGTTTGTGCGCGTCAAGTTGACGTCGCCCGTTTAACCCGCAGCCTCGCGCTCAAACGAAAACAACTGCGCCGCGTGGCCGGCCACGTCCAAAAACAACCCCTCGCGGCGCAGCTCCCCCGCGCTTCTCACATAGCGTTCGTTGCCAAGTTTGTCGGTGAGCACCAAGCGTGCCTCCGACGCGGCGCCACGCTCGGGCAACAGCACCGGTGCGAAGCATTGCGCCCGGTGCGCGCCCATGTTGACGACGACCAGGTCAAAGCGCCAAGGGTCGTCGGGGTCGGTCCACTGCACGATCGTGAACAGGCGCGAGGTGTCGTTGTCGTGCCAGGCCGCGCGCGGCTGCAAGATCTCGGGAGCAAAGCGCCCCACCCCCGTGCGCGCGACGATTTTGACCCACGCGGCGTGATCGAGCACGTGCGGCTCTTGCGCGCGCCGGCCGAGCTGCACCCGCGCAAAGGTATGGCGCCCCTCAAGCTCGCCGTCGTGCACGAAACGCATACCCGGCAGCCCGAGCGTCAGCAGCCGCGCGGCTTTGTATGCTTCGGGAGACAACAAGCTCGCGATGCGCGGCTCGTCGTGGTTTTCCACAAAGTGGGCGCGCCTGGTGTTTTGTTCCCGCAGCGCCATCAGGTGCGCTTGCACGTCGCTGCCCCGCTGGTGCGCCAGCAAATCGTAAAGCGTTTTGTCGTACGCAAAATCGAAACCTGCCTCACACAGCTGGCGTTCGGTGTCCCAATACGCCTCCGCCAAAAACATAAACGTCGGCGCGCGCGCACGCACCGCGGCGATGGCGTCGCTCCAAAAATCCCCCTGTGCGCGCACGGTGTCCGCAGCCACGGGCACTGAAGCCCACGTGCGCTCAAAGACGTCATTGAGCAGCAACATCGCCATGTCACAACGCACACCGTCGCAGCGATCAACCAACGACAGCAGCTGCTCGCGCATCGCCACGCGCGTGTCTCGCCGTCGGTAGTCCAGCTGGGCGGTGTCGGTCCACCCCGGGAAGTAGGGGTCTTTGCCGTGCGCGATGTAGCGCTCACCGGACATGTCACGTTGCACAAAACCGCCGTCAAACCGCGCGCGCTGCTGCACAAACAGCTCGGGCCGCGCCGCCACCCAAGGATGGTCCAAGCCCAAGTGGTTCGGCACGAAATCGAGCACCACCGCAATGTCGCGTTCGGCCAGCCGCGCGCGCAGTGCCGCCAGACCGCCGTCGCCGCCCAACAGCGGCGACACGTGCAAGGCGCCGATCGCAAACGGCGAGCCCACCACGTCTTCATCGGACCAATCCGGCAACGCGGTCGCGTAGGCCTCACGCAACGACGCGATATGCATAGCTTGCTGCCGTGCGCGCGGCCCCGTGGGCCACACCCCCATCAACCACAGATGCGTGACGCCGAGCGCACTCAGCTCATCGAGCACATCGTCGGGGACACCGTACAGGTCGATGTCGCGTTGGCGGCTTTCGCTGAGCGCTGCGGTCCATTGGCGGGCGTTTGCTTCGAACAACAAAGGGTGGGTGGGCGGCATGGCTGACGATGGTGTGCACGCCGAACACGCGCATGAAAGGCAGTCGACGGTGCCGTTAAAGATCCGCCGTCAACGCCGACGCGGCGGCTCTGGATGCGACCACAACAGCGCGATCGTGCTCAGCGACAATACGCGCGTGTCGTGGCTGGCATTGAGCGCCCCCGACGCAAGCGGGTTGAATGACGCTCGCTAGCCGGTAGTGTCGCACGCTGAAGCGCGGCAAGCTGCGCGATATATTTCGCGAGGCGTACCGCATGATGTTCGATGTGATGGAGGCCAAATGTCGGGGCAGCGCAGCGTAGATTCAGCCGCGTTGACGACGCCACGCCCAGCGGTGGTGTTGTTGTCGGGCGGTTTAGACTCCGCCACCGTGCTGGCGATGGCGCGTGCGCAAGGCTTCGCGTGCCACGCGTTGGCGTTTCGCTACGGCCAACGCCACGCCGTCGAACTTCAGTACGCCGAGCGAGTCGCACAGCGCTACGGTGCGGTGAGCTTTCGCATCGTCGACCTCGACTTGCGCGCGTTTGGTGGCTCGGCGCTCACCAGCGACGTGCCAGTGCCCAAGGGGCGCGCGCTACACGACGAAAACGACATCCCCACCACCTACGTGCCGGCGCGTAACACGATTTTTTTAAGCTTCGCCCTCGCGCTGTGCGAAGTGCTGCACGGTCGCGACATCTTTATTGGCGCTAACGCACTTGACTACTCGGGCTACCCGGATTGCCGCCCCGCGTTCATCACCGCGTTTGAAGAGGTCGCAAACCTCGGCACGCGCGCCGGCACAGGCGCTACGCGCATCCGTGTGCACGCGCCACTGCTGGCGATGAGCAAGGCCGACATCATCGTCGCTGGCACGGCGCTGGGCGTCGACTATGCGCTGACGTGGAGCTGCTACGACCCGCAAGCACGCGACGATACTGCAAAAGCGTGTGGCGGCTGCGATGCGTGCGTGCTGCGCCGCCGTGGCTTCGCATCAGCCGGCGTGTTGGACCCGACGCCGTACGCGCTAGCAAGTTCGACCGCCTAAGGCTGTGGCGCCTTGTCGTCGTCGTCGGCGCGTTTGAAGCGCACGTAAAACATTGGTGCCGGCGGTTGCACGCTTTGGGGTGGCGTACGCGAACGAGGCGTCGCTGGTGTATACTTGGTGGGGTTGCCGTTTGAGGTTGTCGTCGTCATGGAGCCGTCCACGCGCACTTGGGAGTATTGTTTGCCGGACGAGTTGGCCGCAAACACGTCGATGACCACGTTGCCGCCGAGGCGTTTGATCTCAAGGTTGACCTCGCCAAAGAATTTCTGCGCTTGCGTGATGCCGGCTTGATTAGGCGTGCCGATATCGCACGAGGTCACCAACAGCGCGCTGATATCGCCGCGGTTGACGACGCGCTCGGCGATGGCCTTGGCGAGTGCGCTGTTGTTGCCAAACAGGCCCGTGACACTGCCATGGGTCCCCAGCGTGGCGATGCCCTTCATGCTGGTCGGTGACGTGCCATCGGGCAGCACGATTTGCGAGAGGTCGGGACGAAAGCGCGTCACGGTGTCGGTCGACACGCGGGTGGCATCGCCTTGAAACGTCGCGGTGCCGTTTTGGGAGAAGGCGCCGTTGTGATCGTACGGCGACGCCAACACCCACTCGATGGGGGGCTCGTTTTTGGCGTTGTTGATGGGCCGCTCGATTTCACGAAAGGCGCCGTTTTGCTGCACCGTCACCTGGTCGGCGCGAATGTCGTTCACTGCACCGTCAAACACCGCCGAGCGCGCATCGGTGGGGGCGGCGTTTTTGGCGCGCGCCAAGACGGTCGCCTTGACGTCGTGGGTCTGCATGGCGTCAAGCAGCAGCGCGGCTTCGCGTGGATGGGTCTTTGCGTAGTCGCCAAAGCCCGGGAACTCGAACAGCCGCGCAAGCGTGTCGGGATACGGGCCGTCGCCGAAACAGGCGCGGAACTCCTGCACCGTGAGCTTGCCGACCTCTTGTTTGCGCACCGTGTCGACGCCGATGGCATTGTCGACAAAGTTGCGCTGCGCAAACGGCAACACTTCTTTGATCGTCCGTGTCGACGTTGATGGCGCGGCTGGCTTCGTGTTGGCGTTGACGATGGCAGCGTCGCTGGTGGTTTTCGCGTCCGCAAAGCGCGTCGCCTCCTTCATGACGGCGTTGACGTTTGCGGGTTTGAAACGGTGCTGCATCCGCGAGGTGATGAGGCCGATATCCATCTGTTGGGGAGTGATATCCGTGAAGTTGTTGTTGCGCTGTAAGACCTCGCGTCCTTGCTTTGACGCTTCATCCACCACCAACATCTCGCGTTTGCCGTTCACCTCGGACACCACCGCGAGCTCCACTTTGCCGTCGCGGATGGTGCGAAACACCGGTGCGCCTTGCGCCGTGATGGTGCGCGGGTCCGCCAACAGCGCCGCGTCGCGCTTTTGCTGTCCTGGCGTGAGCATCGCTAAGCCGAGCCCGATGCTGAAGTTCTCGGCGAAGCGCGCCTTCACGCGCGACACAACCTCGTCGTTGGTGGGCGCGCGCAAGGTGCCGTCCGCAGTTTTGACGGGCTCGCGCATGGCGGCCTGCACTTCAATGGGCAGCTGCGTGGCGGCGTTGACGGTGCCCGAGGTGGTGGCCAGCGTCAGCTTTTGCGCCGCGCGGATGGCGACGTTGACAGCGAGACGGCGATACGCTGCGTCGCCGACAGCAGTGACGGCGTAGCGCTCCACGCTGCTAAACGCTTGCTTGGTGACAGCACCCAGCGGACCTTCAAGCAACGGCCCGGTGGCGATCATCAACCAGTCTTGAGCGATGGCGCCGGCCCATTGGTCGATGGAGTCGTTGGCGTGGTTGCCGCTTTCGTACAGGGTCGCGAGCGGCGGGCACGCGGCGAAGGCGGCATACTGCGGAATGCGCACAGCCCCAGCGGCGAGGTTGCGGATCCACCAATTCGCACCGGTCTCGTCTTTGGGCAGCGAGGCCACGAACTGTTGCGCACTGTTTTCCACGCGCGCCATCGATCGATCCATCCACACCTCATCTTCGGGTGCGATGGGACCGTTGTAGCCCTGCAAAAACGACTTGGGCTTGATGTAAAACAACATCTCGCCCAAGTTGAGCAGATTGCCGCCCACTTTCGCGAGCTCTGCGCCGTATTCGTCGACCGCTCGGGACGCGGCGTTGTCGACGCCAAGCGCCACGCGCAAGTCGCGCATCGATTGCAAATAGCCCACTGACCCTTCCGTGAACTCGGACCCAAGTGTGGTGCCGAGTTCCTTTTGATAGCTGGCGACGTCGTCGTAGCCGCTGCGCGACGCCAGCCACGCGGTGTTGAGCGCCGACAAATCACTCGGCTGCAAAAAGTACGTCGACATCGGCGCTTGGCCTTGTGCGACGAGTTCGGCGGCGCGCTGCTTGAGATCCGCGTCGGTGACGTGGCGCGTGAAGTCTGGCGCGTGGGTGTGGAAGTCCGCGTCGGCGTTGGTCTTCATGTACAGCGTGACGGCGCGGTCGATGTCTTGCGACGACGCGTCTTTGCTCCACAGCTTAGCGCCGCGGCGCGCCGCCTGCTCAAACAACATGCGGCCGCGGGTGGCGTCTGGCACCGCGAGCGCGTCGTTGATGTCGTAGCTCATCGAGGGCAAACGCTGCGCGCCACTGGTGACAGCGTCATTGAGCGTTTGTGGTGCGGTCGGTGCGGTCGGCGCCGTCGGTGTCGTCGTGCGCCCAGCCAGGCCGCGCTTTGGTGTCTGTGTGCCGGGCTCGGTTTTGGTGCTGGGCGCATCGGGCGGCGTCAAGCGGTAGCCCGCGAGCACTTTGCGATCGCGTGCCGTCAGCAGTTCCGGCACCGATTGCAAAAACTGCTTCATCCACAGGTCCACACCCTCGTCGTGGGGCGTGGCGCGACCGGCTGCGCGTGCCATCAGGTTCTTCATGACTTGGTCGAAAAACAGCACCTCGACGTCGCGAGCGCTGACCGAAACCGGCGCAGCCGAACCGAACTTGACGACGTAGGCGCTCGCGAGTTGCAAAAACCAGCGCCGCATCGGCGCTGTGTCGAACATGGCCGTTTGCACTTTGTCGAACTGGGACGCGACCACCGCGGTGTACGCCTCGGCGAGCGCACTGTCGGCGCCGGAGCCGTCGGCGCGGGCCTTCAATGCCACCATCAAAGCCGCGTCATCGCCGCTGCGCAGCGTCGCCAGCGTGCCTCCGTCCAGCATCGCAAAGCTGTCCCGCAGCGAACTGGTCTCGATCCTAAGCACCTCATCGTCGACCGGGGCGCTGTGCGACTCGGCAGGAAGTGTGGGGGCAGACAGCGGTCGTTCGCGCGGGCGGCTGTCGACCTCGAAGCTGTCAACGTCGGCAGTCTCGGGCGCGTTTGGTGTGTCGACTGAAACCGTCTTGATGTCGGTGCGCACGACTGAGGGGCGGCGAGCGGGGAGCGAAGTGGACACCATGTCCGCAGACTTTGCAGACGCCATGCCGGCTCAATCGCCCGCGGAGCGTGCCTCGCGCTGCGCTTGGTGCGCAGCGCTGCGCTCGAAGTGCAACGCGACCGCGTGCGCGCGTGTCGCTCAGGTCCACCACAACAACACGCGATCCACCACCGTGTCGCCCTTGCGCGCCGCGATCTCCAGGCTGGTGATGTTGGCTTTGGCGGCAACGTCCGCTTCGATGGCGGCTGTTTGTGCCTCAAATTCGGCGGTCACAAGGTCCACTTGTGCATGGGCGTCGGCGAGCTCATCTTCGGCGCGCTTGACGTCGTCACGCTGGCCCGACGCGCGCGACACCTTGGACATCGAGCGCGCCGCCTTTGACAGGTTGCTCGACGACAACACCTTGCGGCCAAAAAACGCCCCCAGCACCGCGCTGCCGATCGACACCGCGGTGTCGAGGGTGGCGGAGGTGGACTGCGATTGCTCCTTTTGCACGCGGTCTTGCGCACGCGCGATGTCTTTGTGCACCGCAGCCACGCGCTTTTCCATCTTGGCCTTCAGCGCCGCCACCGCTTGGTCGCGGGCTTCACGGCGAGCGACGTCGACGCGCACCTTGAAGTCAGCTTCCTTCTCGTCGCCTTTGCGCGTCAAACCAAAGGCTGAGCACGCCATCACGCGCAGCGGCCGCGTGCGAAACACCGCGTCAATGCACTGTTTTTTATAGCGCTCGAAGGCGACCTTGTTGGCAGCACCGCTCGGCAGCGCACAAAATTGCGCGCCAGGCGGTGGCTCAGTGGCGGTGTCGATATCGCGCTCGTCGTGCGCCTTGGCGTCGTCAAACGGGTTTTGCTCAGCGTCGAGGGTGCCCGCCAAGTGCAGCGTCGTCCACACATCGACGCCCGCCTTGGCGTCGACGTAGTGCGCCTTGGCGGTGGCCAACACCACGGCGCTGAGCGGGTGGTCGGGCAGCGCGCTGGCAAATCGTTCAGAAAATTCCGCGCTCACGAGCGCCCGCGCGGCCGATGTCGTGCTCGCCGCCGCCAGCGTCGACGCTGCTGCTGCATCTGACGCTTCAGCCGGTGCTGTGCGGGTGGCGGGCAGCAGCGTTTTGAGCTGCGCGCGCGTCATCGGTCCGCGCAGATACGACAAGGTACATCGGCTCTCGAGCACGCTTGGGCCGCTGTTGTGCACGCAGTGAAACACGAACTGGCGCTTGCCTAAGGCGCTGAGCTGCGCGTCCATGTGCTCACGCGAAAAGCCCGCCCCCGACGCACCTTGCAAGCCGTCGAGCAAGCGCGCCTTATCGCGCTCTGTTTGTAAGCGGCCCAGCAACCACGTGCCCATGTTCGCGAGTGCTTTGTAGTCGAGGTCGACGGGGTTTTGCGTCGCGAGCACCACGCCAACACCAAAGGCGCGCGCTTGTTTGAGCAGCGTGAGCAGCGGCGTCTTTGACGGTGGGTTTGCCACCGGCGGCAAAAAGCCAAACACCTCGTCCATAAACAACAGCGCGCGCAAGCTGGAGGTTCCCGATTGCGCGCGCACCCACGCCAACATCTCGGTCAACAGCACGGTGACAAAGAACATGCGCGCAGCGTCGTCTAAGTGCGCGATCGACAGCACCGCGATGCGCGGCTTGCCGGTCTCGGTGAACAACAAGCGCTGGATGTCGAGGGGTTCACCTTGGGTCCACGCCGCAAAGCCCGGCGACGCCAACACGCCGTTGAGTTTCATCATCAGCTCAGCGCGGTCCTTGGCGGGGTAAAACGCGTCGATGTCGAGGACGCCGACCTGAGAAAACGGCGGCTTTTGTACTTGTAAGATCAGCTGCGCGAGCGACAGGTCCTCGCCTTTGACGAAGCTGTCTTGCAAGATCTTTTGCACCAGCACCGACTCGCGTTGCGTGGCTGACTCCACCGTGACGCTGGCGAGTGCCAACACGCCCGCGGCGGTGCTAACGACGTGCTCACGGAGCAATTCTGCGTCGTCGCGAATGTCCGCTGAGGGTGCGCGCAGGCTTTTAAGCACCGACAGCTGGCGACCGGCGGAAGATCCCGGCGTGTAGACAGCGACCTCGGCGGCGTCTTTGAAGCGCTGCACGCGCGACAACGGCTGTAAACTCGACGTCAATCCCGCCCGCCACCCTTGTGCGGTTTGTTGCGCGAGCACGTCGGTGGTGATGCCCAACCGCTGGGCTTCGCTGGCGTCCACCCACGGCAAAAACTCCGCCGCACTCAACTGCGGGAAGGTCAGCGCCATGTTGGCGAGGTCGCCTTTGGGGTCGATGACGATGGCGGGGATGCCGTCGATGGCCGCTTCCTCCAACAACGCGACGCACATGCCGGTCTTGCCGCTGCCCGTCATGCCGACGCACATCGCGTGGGTGGTGAGCTGCGGCGACGGCAACAGCACCGGGACGTCGCTGGCAACGCCCGCGGTCACCGCGCGTCCCAAGTACAGCGCCCCCAACTGTTCAATCTCGACGACGGCGGTGGCG
>JAYTVG010000860.1:0-3625 GCA_043744135.1 Deltaproteobacteria bacterium
GCGCTTGCCGTCAAGCGCAACCGTCGCCTCAGCCACCGACACAACGCCGACCGCAGCGTGCAAGCCCGCCCGCGACAAATACGCGAGGCTGTCGGCGCCGACGAACGCCGCGATCTCGGCCGTCGTCATGCGCGAGGCGATCAGCTCCTGCTTACTGGGCGTGTCGATGCCGTAAAAACACGGGTGCGTGGTGGGCGGGGCTGAGATGCGCAGATGCACCTCGCGTGCGCCGGCGCTGCGCACCATGTCGACGATCTTTTTTGACGTCGTGCCGCGCACGATGCTGTCGTCCACCACGATGACGCGCTGGCCCTCGATGATGGCGCGCACCGGGTTGAGCTTGAGTTTGACGCCGAAATTTCGGATGCGCTGCTCGGGCTCAATGAACGTGCGGCCGACGTAGTGGTTGCGCACAAACCCCATATCAAACGGCAGCTGCGCTTGCTGCGCGTAGCCCATCGCCGCGTACACGCCCGAGTCCGGCACCGGGATGACGACGTCGGCAACGACCGGGGCCTCAAGTGCGAGCTGGCGTCCCAGCGCCTTACGCGATGCGTGAACCGCGCGGCCGAACACCAAGCTGTCTGGGCGCGCAAAGTACACATGCTCAAAGACGCAAGCAGCGCGCGGAGCACCATCAGGGTTGTCGAGGCGCTCGCTGTGCACGGTGCCATCGGCCTCAATGACGACGATTTCGCCCGGTTCGATATCGCGCACATACGTGGCGCCGATAAGGTCAAACGCGCAGGTCTCAGACGCGATGACGCCGGCGTTTCGCAACCGGCCGAGCACCAACGGCCGCACGCCCGAAGGATCGCGCGCGCCATACACGCGGCCGTCGCCGGTAACCGTCAAGGAGTACGCGCCACGCACTTGCCGTAGACTTTTTTTGAGGCGCTCAAGCATGGTGCCGTGCGACGACGCCACCAAGTGCAAAATCACTTCGGTGTCCGTCGAGGTGCCAAAGATCGAACCGCGCTCTTCGAGCTGTGCGCGCAGCTCGTCCGCGTTGACCAGGTTGCCGTTGTGGGCGACTGCGATCGGCCCAGCTTGGCAGCGCGCCATCAACGGTTGCGCATCGCGCACGCGCTCGCCAGCGTCGCCGGCGGTCGCGTAGCGCACGTGGCCGATGGCGATCGATCCCGTCAATGACGCGAGCTCATCCTCGTCAAATACGTCGGCTACCAAGCCTTCGCCGGCCTTGCGCTTGAGCTTTTCGCCGTTGCCCGCGACGATCCCGGCGCTCTCTTGACCGCGGTGCTGCAGCGCGTACATCGCGAGGTACGCAAGGTTTGCCGCCTCGTCATCACCGGCGATGCCGACGACACCACAGCGATCCCGAAACGCATCGCCTTCACACGACACCGCGCGCATTAAGGCACAACGTGCAGTGCGGTGATGTCAAAGTCGACGCTCGCGCGGCGTTCTGCGTCGGTAGCGCGCCTGAATTCACGCACGGTGACGACGGCAAGGATGGGGGTGTTCATGACGACAGCCTGAGGCGACTTCGCCGCCCCGTCAACCGCCCCGTCAACCGCCCCGTCAACGGCGTGGTCAGCTAGCCGCGCTCGGCGATGGTTGGGATCACGGCCGCGTCGGCTGCGAGCATCGCTACGACGTCGAGGGTCGCGCTCGCTTGCGCACCACCGTTGACGCAAAACTGCGCGCCGCCCATGGCGCCGATGACGCTCACCGACAGCGGGGCGCACGACGACACAACGGCTGCCACCGCGTCGGCTGGCACCACCAACAACACGCCGGGTCGATCTTCGCCAAACAGCGCGGTGGCCGCATCGATTGCGGCGGGCGTGCTTGCAAACACCCCCATGCGGTGGCTGCGCATCAGCGTCCAAAGCACCGCGCACAGGCCGCCGCTGCCGATGGGGCGTGCGTCTTTGACGTGACCGCGGCGCACGAGCTCGCCGACACGTGACGCGAGATCTTTTACCTGCGCCAAGTCCCACGCTGGCACGCCGCCGGCCGTCGCCCCTGCGTGCACGCAGGACAGCGCGAACGATCCTGCCAACGACTCCGCCACATCGCCCAAAAACACCAGCGCGTCACCCTGCACGACGGCAGCACGCGGCACCACCGCGGCGACGTCGTGGACGATGCCGACCATGCCGACGGTGGGCGTCGGGTGGACCGCGCGATCGTCGGTCTGGTTGTACAAGCTGACGTTGCCAGACACGACGGGCACCGACAGCGCCGTGCAGGCCTCAGCGATACCCTCGATGCCGTCAACCAGCTGCGCCATCACCTCGGGCTTTTGCGGGTTGCCGTAGTTGAGGCAGTCGGTGGCGCCGACCGCCACTGCGCCGACGCAAGCCACGCGCAGCACACCTTCGGCCACAGCACGCCGCGCACCTTCGCGCGCATCCGCCTCACACAGGCGGCCGTCGCACACCAGGGCCATCGCTATCGCGTGCGCGGTGTCGGGGAGCCGCACCAGCGCTGCTGCCGCGTCGAGCCCGTCGAGGTAAGTGCCCGCGCCCACCTCGCGATCGAATTGCCGGTAAATCCAGCGCTTGCTGGCAAATGTCGGCGAGCCCATCACGCGACGCACGGCCTCAGCGAGCGGCAGGTTGCGCAACGTGGCCTCGTCGAGCGCGGGCGCGGCTGCGGCGCGTGCGTGCGGCCGCTGGTATTTTGGTGCGTCATCGGCGAGCGCGCGCGCGGGCATCACCCCCACCTCGACGCCAGCTTTGACGAGTCGCACGAAACCGTCGTCGGTGACGGTGCCGATGACGGTGCAATCAAGACCCCAACGCTCAAAGATCGCTTGCACCTCGCGCTCGCGACCGAGCTTGGCCACCATGACCATGCGCTCTTGGCTTTCAGACAGCATGAGCTCGTAGGCAGTCATGTGGGTCTCGCGCGCCGGCACTTGGTCAAGATCGATGCGGATGCCTGCACCTGCCCTGCTCGCCATCTCGAAGCTTGACGACGTCAAACCCGCCGCACCCATGTCTTGAATGCCCACCAAACAATCGGTGGCCATACACGCCAAACACGCTTCCAGCAGCAGCTTTTCTTTGAACGGGTCGCCGACTTGCACGGTGGGGCGCGCTTGTTGTTCGCCCTCGCTAAACGCATCCGACGCCATCGTCGCGCCGTGGATGCCGTCGCGACCGGTCTTGGCACCCGCGTACAACACTGGATTGCCGACGCCCTGTGCGCGACCCAAAAAGATTGCGTCTTTGCGCAACACGCCGAGCGCGAATGCGTTCACCAAGATGTTGCCGTCGTATGCGGCGTCAAAGTCGCTGTCCGAGTACACGGTGGGCACACCAAAGCAGTTGCCGTAGCCGCCGATGCCACGCACCACGCCGCTGAGCAGCGCCGGGGTTTTTTTGTGCCCAGCGTCGCCGAAGCGCAGCAGGTTCATCGCCGCGATCGGGCGCGCCCCCATCGTGAACACGTCACGCAAGATGCCGCCGACGCCGGTGGCTGCACCTTGGTACGGCTCGATGTAGCTGGGGTGGTTGTGGCTTTCGACCTTAAACGCCACGCACCAACCGTCGCCGACGTCGACGACGCCAGCATTTTCGCCGGGACCGATGACGACGTTTTCGCCCGTGGTGGGAAGCTTGCGCAGATGCACGCGGCTGGATTTGTAGCTGCA
>JAYTVG010000861.1:0-3617 GCA_043744135.1 Deltaproteobacteria bacterium
TCACCGACATCATCTTGAACCTCAAAGAGGTCGACGTGAAGCTCCACTCGGGGGACCAAAAAACCCTGCGTTTGGACATCACGGGGCCGAAAGACGTCAAGGCCAAAGACATCACCCACGACGAGACGGTGGTTCTGCTCAACCCAGAGCAGCACATCTGCACGGTCGCTGACGGTGGCACGTTTAAAGCGGAGCTGACGGTCAAACGTGGCCGCGGCTACGTTCCCGCGACGCAGTTCCGCCAAGAGGGCCAAAGTGTCGGCACGATCCCGATGGACGCGCTGTTTAGCCCCATCGTGAAAGTGAACTACAACGTCACGCATGCACGCGTGGGTCAGCAAACCGACTACGACAAGCTCACGCTTGAAGTGTGGAGCAACGGCGGCGTCAGCCCCGAAGACGCCGTCGGTGTCGCTGCCAAGATCCTGAAAGAGCAGGTCAGCATCTTCATTAACTTCTCGGAAGATATCGAACCCGAGCTGCCAGAGCCCGAGATCAAAGAAGAGCGCGTCAACGAGAACTTGTTGCGCGACGTCAACGAGCTCGAGTTGTCGGTGCGGTCGGCCAACTGCTTGCAAAACGCGAACATTCGCTTCATCGGCGACCTCGTACAGCGCACCGAGAGCGAGATGCTCAAGACCAAAAACTTTGGTCGCAAGTCGCTCAAGGAGATCAAAGAGATCCTGCAAGAGATGGGCTTGAGCCTGGGCATGAAGCTCGAGAACTGGCCGCCTAAGCAGGGTCTGCCGAAGCCCACCGTCGTGGGCGGTCCGGTCTTGTCGTCAGCGCTTGAGGATGACCTCGACGACGATGACGGTGCCGATCTCGCGGACTAGGCTCACTGGTCGACGAATTACTTTGTTCACCTCCCAAGGTCGGTGAAATCTTTCGCTTGTTCGCTCGCAGTCTTGCCGTGTTAGGCCCGTTCGTCGCGGTGGCGTGAGCGCCACCGCAGGGAAGTAAACCATGCGTCACATGAATTCTGGTCGTAAGTTTTCGCGCTCGTCCGCACATCGTACGGCGCTGTTTCGTAACCTGGCCACGGCCCTCTTTCGCGTCGAGCGCATCGAGACCACCGACGCCAAGTGTAAGGAACTGCGCGGCTACGCTGAAAAACTGATTACGTTAGCGAAGCGTGGCGACGTCCACTCACGTCGTTTGGCGTACCGTGACATCCGTGACCAAGATGTGCTTCACAAGTTATTCGCAGACATCGCGCCGCGCTTCAAGACGCGTCCAGGCGGCTACACACGCATCACGAAATCGCGGATTCGTCGTGGCGACAATGCACCGATCTCGATCATCGAGCTCGTTGGCAATGAAATTCCACTCGGCACCGCACCGGAATCTAAAGACTAGGTCAGTCGCCTGACGTGGATGAAAAAAGCCTGCCGTGCCCGGCAGGCTTTTGCTTTGCACATCACGTTGGGGGCGGCGTGGGGGCGTGATCGACGACCTCACCGGTCAAGCGTTCGAGCTCTAGGGTGGCGGATACACAACGGTCGGTGGCGCGGATGTGCGATCGCTTGCTCTTGAGCGCGCGGGCGTGCACCTCGGCCGCGGTGATGATGTCGGTGTTGCCGGTCGCGAGCGCTTCGTCGATCGCTGCCGTGCTGCGCGCCGTCACGATGTCGGTCGCCTCGCGGTGCCTGATCACCAACGACGCAGCCGCGTTGAGCCGATCGACGGCGGCAGCGACATCACTGCTGAGCTCATCTTCCGCATCACGGATCTCGGCGGCAAGACGCGTCCGCTTGAGGTCGATATCGTTGCCGTTGCCGTCCAAAAACGCGAACACCGGGATGCGCAAGCCGATACCGGCGCGGATCTCGTCGCGCTTTCCCGTGGGTTGATTCGAATAGCCCACGCTGACGTCGTCGAGCCACGGCAAATAGCGCAAGCTGGTTTTGATGGCATCGACGTCAAGTGCTGACTTGCGCAGCGCCAGCGCAGCAAGCTTGGGTGAGTGCGAGCGAGCGATTGCGAACACCTGATCGCGCGGCGGCGCCGCCACGCAGCCTGGCACTTCGCCCGTGACGTCGACGGTGGTCATGCCGAGCTCACGCGCTAGCGTCGCCTGTGCGCGCGCAAGCTCGGACGCCACCTCGTCGGCATCGAGTTGGACGTCGAGCACTTCAAGATCGGCGAAGCTGACCTGCAGCGTGGTTGAGGCTTGCGCATCGAGCTTTTGCGCGATCGACGCACGCATCCGCTCGCTGAGCTCAACAGCGCCGGCCACCAGGGCGCTTTCTTGACGCAACAGCAGGATGCGCGCGTGCAGCAGCCGCACCCGGGTCGCGAGTTGGCGCCGCGCACCCTCGAGATCAGCGGCGGAGGCTTGCGCCCGCGAACTTTCGATCCACTGGTCGAGCCCCATCTCCCAAAGGCGTGGTGGTTGCCACGAGATGCCCGCGAAGGTGCGATCGAGCGGCGTGTACGGATTGCCGAACGTGTCCAGCCGCGGGCCGAAAATCTGCTCGACGGCGCGGTGCTCGAATTGCAGCTTGAAGTCCTGTAGCGGGACCGCGCGGGCGAGCGCCTGATCGCGCTCGAGATCGGCGCGCAGCACCTCCAGCGACGGCGCGGTCTTGAGCGCTAACGCGACGGCGTCGTCGGCCGTGACGGGCTCAGCGGCGTGCGCGCGCACAGCGACGAACAACACCAACACGGCCGCGGCACCAAGCCGATGCCAACAGGAACACAGCATGGTTACCTTTTGGAAGTGAAGCGTGCGTCGAAGCGCTGGCCAGGAATCGCTGGATGCGCACTAGCGTCGACGTCAATGAAGATGCCGCGCCCGAACATCGGGTCCGACGGCAGCTGCCAAAACCGTCGCGGGATCTCGACGACACCGGCGCCGAGCGCGCGCACCACGCCGTGGGCAATTTCGCCGCGCCCGACCGTCGGCTTCAGCGATACGTCGTCGCCGACATGCACTGTGCCGGCGCGCGCTTCTTCCACCCACGCGGTGGCGTGCAGCGCGTCGACATCGACGACGGTCGCGATAGTCTCTCCTTCGCGCACCATGCCGCCGGGCGTCACCACCATATCGAGTACGACCCCATCGATCGGCGCTCGCAATGTCGACATCGCCTTGCGGGCTTGCAGCTGCAACAAACGTTCTTGATGCGCGCGTACAGCTGCACGTTGCGGTGCGGTGCGGTCATCGTCCGCCGCACCCTTGTGCGTCGTGCGCCACGATGCGAGTCGTTTGCGGGCAGCGTCGTCGCGCACCTTCGCTGCGTTGATGGCGGTGACTGCTTGCGCGACGCTTTGTGAAAGTGCCGCCCGGCGCAGCAACAACTGGTCGCGTTGTTCCGCTGACACCAACTTTTTGTCCACCAGATCGTTTTGCCGCGCGATCTGTTCGTCGATCGTCGACAGCTCGGTGCGGTCGCGCTTCTCATCGGAAATTAGCGTGGCCAACTCCGCCATCGCGCGCTCGCCCTCGATCTCGACGCGCGCGGCGGATTCAAAGTCGCTGCCCAACACTTCAAGCGCGTGCGCGCTCACTTCCGACTGCAGCCGTAGCAGCTCGGCGTTGGCGATGGACAACTCCAAGTCGATATCCCCCGACATCATCTCGAGCAGCGCTGTGCCCTTAGCGACTGTGTCGC
>JAYTVG010000862.1:0-3614 GCA_043744135.1 Deltaproteobacteria bacterium
CTGCGAGATCCAATGAAACGGACGCGCGTCCGCTTGCATCTCAATCAGCGCCATCCTATGAACCACCGAATCTGAAACTGAAGACAACTCAGGAGTTCACCATGCTCAACAAATCCCTGCCGCTGATCCTCGCCGCTGTTTTTGCCCTTCCTGCCAGCGCGACCGACTGGATGCTCGACAGCGCCCATACGGACATTGGTTTCACCATCCGCCACATGATGGTGAGCGACACGCGCGGCGCGTTTGACAAATACGATGGCGTCATCAAAGTAGATGACAAAGACCCAACCAAGTCCGTCGTCGACATCACCATCGAGACCGCCAGCGTCAACACCAAAAACGACAAGCGCGACACGCACCTCAAGTCGCCCGATTTTTTTGACGCCGTCAAATTCCCGAAGATGACCTTCAAGTCCAAAAGCGTTGCCAAGGGCGACAAGCCCAACATGTTCAAAGTCACCGGCGACTTGACCATCAAAGACGTCACCAAATCGGTCGTGCTCGACGTCGAAACCACTGACGTGTGGATGGACCCCAAGGAGTGGGGCGGCAACTCGCACCGCGGCGTCAAGGCGACCACGAAGATCAACCGCCAAGACTTCGGCCTGAAGTTCCAACAGAAGCTCGACAAGGGCGGCGTGGTGCTCGCGGACGACGTCATGATCGCAATCAACGCGGAGCTCTTGATGAAGCCTGCGGACGCCCCCAAGAAGTAAGCGCCCTGGCCCGCGCGGCCTGACGCCCGCAGCCCCGCCAACGCGGGGCTGTTTTTTTTGGCGAACGCGCAGCGGTCTTTCAGCGTACTTTGTCGCGAGCGCAACTGCGCGACTGCAAAGGATGGGGCGATGCAAGACGGCAACTGTCCGTGGTCTGCGTTTGATGCTGGCACGGTGCATTTTTGCGAGGAGCGTCTATGCGCGTGGGTCGCCGAGCCGAGCAACGCTTGGTCAAGCGTGTTTTACGTCGTCATCGGCGTCGCTATGTTGCTGCGCTCGTCGCGCTCCGCGGTGCAATGGGCGGTGTTTGCCGCGCAATTCATGATCGGCATCGGTTCCTTTTTCTTTCACGCCAGTGGGATTTTTTGGGGTGAGTTCGTCGACCAGATCGGCATGTTCTTGTTGTCGGCGTTGGTGCTGACGTTTGCGGCCGCACAGCTGCGCGCGTGGAGCACGCGCCGCGCTGCAGGCACCTACGTGGCGATGGTGATCCTCAGCAGCCTGCTGTTGTTAGTGGTCCGACCGGCCGGGATCCCGCTGTTTGCACTGCAGCTCGCCGCCGGACAAGGCCTGCAGCTGTGGTTGTGGCGACGCAGCGGCGCCAGCGATCGGTACCGACCGTTTTTAGTCGGCATCGGCATCTTCGGCGTCAGCTTTGGCATCTGGCTCACCGACATCAGCGGCGCACTGTGTAACCCGCAAAACCACTTCATCACGGGTCACGCGATCTGGCACGCGCTCAACGCCGTCAGCGTCGGGTTTTTGGCGGTGTTTTACGATCGCATCTTTGCCAGCGCACGCACGCGCTGAACCGCGTCGTCGGCGCTAAGCTTCGATGGTTTGCTTTAGCAGCTCCAACGACTTTAGGCAGTACAAGCCGTCTTCAATGCGTTCGTCAAACGTCAGGCGCAGCGGATAGACCTCGCGAGCGACGACAGCGCCGCTGGCGTCCACCTCAAACGCGTGCTTTTTTTTGCCGATGACGCAGAAGATCGGAATGTTGCCGTATTCGTACAAATGGTGCTGAGGCGCGTCCATGCCGATGGAGCCAACGTTGGCGATGAACAGCGACGCGAACATCGGGTCGCTTTTGATAAACGCGTGCGGCAACAATCCCCACGCATCGAGCGTTTTGACCAGTGGCACCAACATCCACAACACAAACACCGGCAACGCCAGCAACAGCTTGAGCTCTTTGTCCGTCGTCGAGGGTTGGTGCGAGCGCGACGCGTTGACGCCACCTTCAAGTGCTTGCGCTAGCTCGATGTCGGTGTGCTCGGGCTTCAGCAACTTTTTGACGACGACGACCGCGCCGTGATCGCTCTTCTCCTTCTTGGCTGAAAACGACACCCAGATGCCGCGGCGCTGCCAGATGCGTCCGCCGCCGACAAAGCGGTTGAGGCGAGGGCGGCTGTGCAACACCCGAACGGCGCCGACCGCCACGACGTGCAAGATGGATGCACGCACGCCCGCTTCTTTGAGCGCGGCGATCTTCGCATCGACGCGCTTGGCATCAACGTCAAAATCGAAAAACACCAGCGACTCGTTGCGCGCGCGCATCATGAACGGCATAATCTGGCGGGTGGCGGGGAGCCCTTTGACGACGTCACCGTCGCTGCGGAATCGAAACGGCATAGGCGCATCATGGCACGCACGCCGTGCGAGCGAAACGGCCAAAAGCGCGACGAACGTCAGCGTTTTACAGACGCGGCTCCGCGCCGACTTCGCGAATGTGCGCGTCGATCGACGACACCAACGCGTCGTCGAGCGTGCAATCGCCGCGGCAATCGATCCAAAGTGCGCGCGATTGTCGCCCGCGCACAGCGTCTTGAAGCAACGCGTGGCCAAGCACGCAACGTGTGCTCGCGTCTTTCACCCGCAGCTCGCCGCCCTCATCAAGCATGGCGAGGCGGTCTTGTGTCGCGTCACGCAAGCGCTGCAACAGCGGTCGGGGGCGGTTGCGTGCATGCCGCACCCAATGGGAAAAGAGCGCGTGCTTGCCGCGGGGAAACAATGCCCACGAGCAGGCGTTCAAAAAATCATTCAAGTTGCCGGGCCGCGTCGGCACCTGGCCGCGCGTGCATGACGCCGCGTACGACCCCTCGATATCGCTGCGGTCAATGCCCGCAGCCTGTTTTTGATGCTGCACAGCGAACGTGATGTGCGCACCAAGCAAGCGTTGGTAATCTGCGACGTCGGGGAAATCGCCGAGCGCAACCAGCGGCGTCAACATGGCACGGTACGCCGCGAACGCATCATGTGTCAGCCAGCGCGCCGGGTGCCAAAGGTCGATGCCATGCGCGATTGGATCCTCCACAGCGAAGCAGTGGCAAGATTTCATCACCGCGGTGCGATGAAAAATGAAATTAGTTTGTTCACCTCCCAAGGTCGGTGAATTCATCGACCTTGCGAGATGGACGATTGATTTCACCGACCTTGGCAGCAACCGAAGTCATTCACGCGATGAACGACGGATCAACTTGGTGATAAAAAAGCAATCGACCAGCGCTCGCCAAGTGCCATTTCGGCGCAGCCAGGCCGCTCCGCGAATGCACCCACCTTGACGATGAACCGGAAATTTCTCGCCAAAAACGGTGAACCTTCGATACAATCCTCCCGGGGCGAAAAAGTTCGGGTGACTCCACCGCGGCCGTTGCACGCTGCGCTAAAGGCACGTTGGACCGCTCGAGGATCTTGGCGCCTAGCTCAACTATTTTTGTTCACCACCCAAGGTCGGTGAATTACTTTGTTCACCTCGCAAGGTCGGTGAATTACTTTGTTCACCTCGCAAGGTCGGTGAATTACTTTGTTCACCACCCAAGGTCGGTGAATTACTTTGTTCACCTCCCAAGGTCGGTGAATTACTTTGTTCACCTCCCAAGGTCGGTGAATTACTTT
>JAYTVG010000863.1:0-3614 GCA_043744135.1 Deltaproteobacteria bacterium
TCGTCGAGATGACCGACGGTAACCGCCTGGAAGGCAACGTCCGCTACGTGCTGCCGGCCGCACACCGGCGCATCGGCGACTACCTCGAACGGCTGCCGAGCTTCTTTCCCGTCGTCACCGACAGTTTTGTCTACCTCGTCAACTCGGTGTGCATCGTGAGCGTCGTCGCGCTTGAAGAACGGGTGCAACAATGATGCGCGCCATTGACCGCTTCGTTGCAGCGATTCGTCGAGGTGAGGGTGAAGAGCTGATGTTTCAAACGGGCCAGCCCGTGCGCATTCGCGGTCCTGAGGGTGTGCGCGTGCTGCTCGCGCAACCGGTGCGCTCCGATCAGATTCACGGCATCTTTTTAGACATCGCGCCCAAGGGCACCGACAAGGGTTTGTTGAGCGACGGTGAAACCGGCTTTCACGCAGAGGCCGCGGGCGGGCCCGTCACCGTACAAATCCGCCGCAACGGCGCCAACATCGACGCATGGGTGCGCGCGGGCACGCATCCGATCGCTGGACCGCCGACGACAGATGCGCCCGTCAAGCCGACCGTGGTGGCGGCGACACCAGTGCGCTCGCCGTTGTCCCCGCCCGCCTCGGCCAAGCCGGCCATGGAGCCACGTGGTGGCGCGTCGACGGCGCAGCCCGCCGCGCCCGCGTTACCGCCGCCAGCGCTCACCGTCATGCCGTCAGCCGCACACACGCCGCCCGTGATGGTGGGGGTGTCGCGCAAGCAAATCGATCCGCTGTTGGCGACGTTGTTTCAAGCCAAGGCCAGCGACCTGCATCTGACGGCGGGCTTGTCGCCACGCATGCGCAAAGACGGCGATATCGTGCTGTTGCCGGGCTCCGATCACGCGCTGTCGTCGGACAACATCCGCGCCATGCTGATGGAGATCGCACCGCAGGCGTCACGCGACCGGTTCGAAAAAACCAACGACGCCGACTACGCGTATGAAATCGCCGGCATGGCCCGTTTCCGCGTCAACGCATTTAAGGATCGCCGCGGCGTCAGTGGCGTGTTGCGGGTCATCCCGTCGAAGATTTTGACGTATGAAGATCTAAAGTTGCCCGACGTGTGTAAGACGCTGTGCCAGTTGCACAAGGGTTTGGTGGTCGTCACCGGCCCCACTGGATCGGGAAAATCAACGACGCTGGCCGCGATGGTCGATTGGATCAACAAAAACCGCAGCGACCACATCATCACCATCGAAGACCCCGTTGAATTCGTCCATGACACCAAGGGGTGTTTGGTGAACCAGCGCGAGGTGCACGCCGACACCATGAGCTTCTCTGCGGCGTTACGTGCGGCGCTGCGCGAAGATCCCGACATCGTTTTGGTCGGTGAGATGCGCGACTTGGAAACGGTCGGCATCGCGATTGAAACGGCCGAGACCGGCCACTTGGTGTTTGGCACGCTGCACACAAACACAGCGGTAGGCACCATCGATCGCATCATCGATCAGTTCCCGCCCGACCGACAGGAGCAGGTGCGCATGATGTTGTCGGAGTCGCTCAAGGGCGTCATCGCGCAAACGCTGTGCAAAAAAGTCGGCGGCGGGCGCATCGCGGCGCTTGAGATTTTGGTCGTGAACACCGCGGTTTCAAATCTGATTCGTGAAGGCAAAACCTTTCAGATCCCGTCGATGATGCAGACACAAAAAGCCCTCGGCATGCAAACGCTCAACGACGCGCTGTTTCAACTCGTCAAAGATGGCTCCGTGGCGCCCGACGACGCGTTTGCCAAGAGCGTCGATCGCACCGGCTTTAAGATGATGCTCGACAAGGCGCAGGTGAAGCTCAGTGCACATTGACCGCGTGCTGCGCTGGGCAGTGTGCGGGCTGGTGTGCGCGCTTGGCTGTTCGCACGCCCGCTTAGACGATCCTCCACTCGCGATGACGGTCAGCGTGGTCGGCTTGCGTGAAGATGAGCGTGAACACCTCGCCCAACAAATTTGCGCCATCGAGGGGGTGCAGCAGTGTGCGATCAAACAAGCCGACGTCGCGGTCGATGCTCCCGCGAAGCGCAAGCGCAGCCCGTCGCTGCCGCCGCCGCCACAAGCCGAGATCGTATTTTCGTTTCGCGGCGCGCTCGGGGAGCTGCGCGCGCAGATCGCGGCACTGCCGCACCCCGGCCTGCAGGCTAAGCGCGCTGATGTCACGCTCAGCTACCGCGGATTTGACAACCTCGCCCCGACCCTCACGCTCAACGAACCCAGCGAGCGCGCGATCGTCGCGCAGCCTCGCATCAGTGTCGTCGTAACGTCCGCCGACGTTGACGTCGCATTGGTCACAATCGCAGGCATCGAAGCGCTAACCCAAAGCGGTGGACGCTATGTTGGCGACGCGGAGCTGCTTGAGGGCGACAACGTTGTTGTGGTCAAGGCCACCGACACCGCCGGCAACGCGCGCACCCTCGATGTGCACGTCGGGCTCGACACCACGCCGCCCGAACTCAACGTCGCCGTGGAAATTCTCGCCTACGACAAGGCCCGCGTGAAGGGCACGGTCAAAGACGCGGCCACCGTGAGCGTGGACGGTCGCGTTGTCGAGGTCGATTTCCTCGGTCGCTTTGAACGCGAGATTGCCGTCGACCCGGACAAAAGTATGCTTGAGGTGTCCGCGAAAGACGCGCTCGGCAATAGCGTGGTGATCCGCCGCTCGGCCAAGATCGCGTCGAGCCTCGATGCCTCAAGCAAATAGCGAATCCACCACGCCGACCGACAGCGACCACATCGTGAACGTGGATCGCCGCGGAGTTTGGCTGTGGCCACGTTTGGCTTGTTCACGTCGGGCACCACGGTTTTTTGCAATGGTGCACGTGGCCACGCTCGACGTGTCGCGCCGCGGCGATCGTGACGGGCCAGTTTAACGACGACACGCCGCTGGACGTGACGGTGCTTGACAGCACCACCGGCAGCATCGCGGTGGTGCGCCAACCCACCCCTCAGCGACGTTGTTCACCGACAGCGCGGGCGCGTTTTTGCCCGCGTCGCTGTGGGCGCAGGGCGTCAGCTTTACGCAACCCCGTCCCCGCGGTGCTCGCGCTTGCTTTGGCTCGCACGGGAAATCGACCTCAAACACGGGCCGCCCGGCGAGCACCAACACTTGCTGCACCCGCGTGCGCACGTCGGTGTCCGCAAGTGCGCAGCTGAGCGCGTCATCACCGCGAAACGGACGCCGGACGATGGGTTTCGCGATGTAGCAGGCGCGCAGGAAGCGTTGGGCGCATGGGTCCGGTTGACCTTCGCTTTTGCTGCCTTTTCTAGGTGCTAAGCTGTGGCGGGGAGTGTCTATGAAAAGGTGCGCAGTACTCGTGATGTTCGCCCTAAGTGCGACTGGCAGTGCCTGTGCGGGTGACCCTTGCCCCGGTGGTAGCTACGAGGGTCTCATCATCCTTTCCGCCACCGGTATTTCAGGGCGGTTTGGTGCGTTTGGGAATGACAAAGAGCTGCCGTATGCCGATCGACCGGTGGCGCACTGCACGAGCATCGCTTCCATCTTGGTGTACGAGGGTGCACAAATCCGCAGCGATGACTTCGCTTCGGCCAGTACCATTGGCGACATCGGCTCCGAGTCGTTTAACGAAGGCGACTGGCAACAGACCATCGATGGCTTTGACCA
>JAYTVG010000864.1:0-3601 GCA_043744135.1 Deltaproteobacteria bacterium
AGTTTCGACGATGACGTCTTCCAAAGCACGCGTGCCGTCCAAGCGGGCGAGCGCAAGCTTCTCTTGCGGCGACAGCGGCGGAAGCGTGCGCGCGCGGTCGTCGGGCCCCACGAGTGTGGCGGGACCGCCCAGCACGGTCCACAAGCGGCGCTCATCGAATTTACGGCGAATACCTTCAGCCAGCAGCGCACCCAGCGGATGCTCCAAGCGAACGCGATCGGCGGCGTGGGCGCGCTGTTGTTGGTACGCAAAACTCCCCGAGTCCCACTCGAGCATCGACAACACCTGCTCCACCAGCACGCCGCGCACGGCGGGAAACAGCTCCTCGGTTTTCAAAGCGCCGTCGTTGACGAGCAATACCGCTGTACGTCGCGGTGAGCGCAGCGGCCCCGCACGCAACTCATTGTAGCGCGCGGCGGTGATGAGACCCGCACGCAACAACGCTTCTTCAGGGCGGTCGACGGGCAACATTGACGCGAGCAACACCGGCTCACCGTCTTCAAGGTACAGCGTGCGCGCGCGGCCGTCGTCGGCGGTGATGTCAAGCGCGCCGGTCACCTTCAAATGATGCGCGGACCACAATAGCGCGGGCAATTCACCGTCGATGAAGCGGCCGACTGCTGGCTCCATCGGCAAAAACGCCACCGGCGCCGGTGGGTCGACCTCGACTGGGAAGATCGGCAACAAGCCCGCGCCCACCACGTTGCCTTCCGCGTCGGTCGTCGGTCGACCGCTTGCGCCGACGTCGCTGGCCAGCGCGCGCTCGCCGGGGGCCAGCGCATCCAAGCGGCCGCTTTGAAACGCCAAGCGCGCCCGCGCGCGCCGTTGCTCGAGCTCGTGGCGGGCGAGCTCATCCTCCGCGCGCACCCGCGTGAGGCGATCGAGTTCTTGGTGCGCCTCCCGCTCGGCTTGCGCACTTTCAATGCGCAGTTGCGCCAAGCGTGCTTCGGCGTCGGCACGCTGCTGCTCGCGAGTGGCTTGCGCTTGCTCGTCAGCGTGTTGTGCCGCTAAACGCGCGGCTTGCAGCTGCGCCAAGCGCTCTTCTTCAAGTTGCACCAAGCGTGTGCGCTCGGCGAGTTGTTCGCGCGCGACGACTTCGGCGTCGGCGCGCAGCTGCGCTTCAACGGCGAGGCGCTCGCGCTGTTGGGCGTCGGCTTCGCGAAGTTGCTCGGCGACACGGCGCGCTTGCTCCTCTTGCTCCAAGCGTTGTTGGGTCAGCTCGGCGAGCTTGTCGCGCTCGCGTTGTTCGTCGCGTGCAAAGCGTTGCGCCTCGTCGCGCGCTTCATCGGTCATGCGCTCGCGTTGCTCTTGCAGTACGCGCAGCTGCTGTACTTGCGCGTGTTGTTGCTCGCGGTGTTGTTCGGCGCGCACCTGCAGCTCATCTGAGACGGCGCGACGGTGGCGCTGCAGATCGTCGAGCTCTGCTTTGAGGCGCAACTCCTCCGCACGATGTTCAAGGTGCCGCTGCTCAAGCTCGCGCTGCGCCAGTTGGCGCTCAGCCTCGATTTGCGCGAGTCCCTCTCGCTCCGCGTCAGCGCGCTGCTGTAGCGCGCTGAGCTGACGCGCCACCTCGTCACTTTGGGCCGCCACCTGCGCTTGCTGCTGACGTCCCGCGTGCTCAGCCTGTTCGCGCTGCGCTTGCAGCTGCGCAAGGCGCTGTTGCTCTTGCTCGAGCAGGCTCTCGGTGGCGCTTAGACCGCGTTGCGCATCGATCTCTCGCGCCGCCACCTCTTCCAAGAGCGCTTGCGTTTGCAGTTCAGCCTGCGCGCGCCTGCGCTCAAGCGCGCTTAGCCGCTCGCGTTCCTCGTGTTGTTTGAGCTCCGCTTGCTGATGCACCTGCGTCGCCATCGCGATGGCTGCGTCGCGCTGCGCGATGAGCGCGTCAAGGCCCTCTTGCTCTTGTTGCGCTCGTTCACGCGCCTGCTGACGCGCGTTGTCGAGGTCTCGCTGAGCCGCTTGCCGCTTCACCTGCAAGTCAGCAAGTCGCTGTTGTTCGACCTCGTTTTTGCGTTGGGTCTGCTGTAAGGCCTCGCGCGCAGCCGCCGCAGCTTCTTCGGTTTGGGCGCGCAACTCCAACAACAGCGCGCGCTCGGCGGCTTCTTTGGCCTGCGCTTCAATGCGCATCTCCTCGAGTTGCTGCTGTGCTTGCAGTTGCACCGCGCGTTGCTGCGCCGCTTGCGCGTCGAGCAGCGCCATCTCGTGCGCCACCTGCTCGGCTTGTCGTTGTGTTTCAAGCGCAAGTCGCTCGGCCGCATCATTGCGCAACGCGGCGTCATCGTCGGCTTGTTGCGCGGCGCGCCTTGCTGCTTGTTGGGCCGCTTCAAGCTGCTGTTGTCGTGCTTCGCGCTCAGCCAACAACACCGCGCGTTGCGCGTCGCTGCGCTCCTGGTCGCGCTTGGCACGCAGCGCGGCCCGCTCCGCATCGGCGCGCGCGTCGGCGATGGCCTGCTCGTGTTGCGCGCGCTGTTGTGCCGCGCGCGCTACTGCAGCGTCTGCCTGCGCGTCGGGATTTGATGACGGCTCCAGCACCTCATCATCAAACGACGTGCCCTCCGCGGTGCGCTCGCGTGACAAGCGGACGCTACGCGTGTCGTCACTCAGGTCTTCGGCGCTGTGTGGCAAACCGCTGACGGCCGCGGGTAGCGTGCGCAGCATCAGGGGTGTGGTGGCGTCCAGCAGCGCACCGATTTTGAGTGCAGGCGCGGGCAGGTCCACGGTGGCTTCATCCGGCGCCAAAGCGTCGGCGACTGCTGGCGCCAAAAGCGCTGCCGTCGCCGGTTGCGAAGCGGGCGTGACGACGTCGTGTCGCTCCGATGAAAACGCGCGTTGCTCGGGATTTGTTTGATCGAGCGCGTCGGCGCCTGGCAGCAACAGCGAGCTCGGCAGATCCGGCACCGGGCAGCCGATGTAGGTGGCGAGCTTCGCGACGATGCGCTGGGCGCTACACGGCAGCGCGAAGTAGCCGTCGCCACCGGCGATGAGTGCGTCCGAGGTGGACTTGATGCTCTCGTTGCCCGTGCCGCACAAGATGATCGGCACGTCGGAGCCATCGGCGCGCGCGCGCACCGCATCGCAAAGGCCGGCAATATCGCCGTCGACGCACGTGAGATCGACCACGACCGCGCCGGGCAGTTCGCTGTGCAGGGAGGTATCGGCCGCTGCTAGCGACCGTGATCCGACGTAGTCGAGATCGCTTGCACGTAACGCGACGCTGAGCGGCTCAGCGAACGACGTCCGCGTGGTGACGACTAAGACCCGCGCTGACATGGCGCTCCCGAAGCGGCAAGTGGCTGCAGCCACGTAGAAAATAGCGACCCGCTAAATTTAGCACGCGCACGCGACGCAGTCCAAAATGTGGCCACCTAAGTGCATGCTGCATCAAAGCGATCGCGGCTGGGCGGCGCGGCGCAGCAGCCACCACGCCACGACGGCGACGACAAACACGGTGGCGTCGACCGCGATCCCGGACCAGCCACGGTCGATGGCTGCGCCAAACACCAAGGCGCTCAGCGCCATCGCGACCGCGAAGCTGATGGCGTCCAGGGCGAGCATCCGGCCGCGCACGCTGTCGTCGCTGCGCGTTTGAATCTCAGTTTGTGTG
>JAYTVG010000865.1:0-1123 GCA_043744135.1 Deltaproteobacteria bacterium
CCCACTCCAAGCGCGTGTTGCTGACGATGTTGACCATGTCTTTGGGTTTGACGCCGTGTTTGACGAGAGCCGCCGAAAGCCGTCGTGCGACGCTGTGCAAAGACATCGCGTACTTCTTTAAATACGCCGGCTTTAAGATCTGCGAGGGCTACGGCCTCACCGAGACCTCTGCCGCCACCACGGTGGTGCTGCCTGACGACGTGCGCATCGGCACCACTGGGCGACCTTTGCCTGGCACCGAGGTCAAAATCGCAGCCGATGGCGAGATCTTGATCCGCGGGCGCGGTGTGATGCGCGGCTATCACAACAAGCCGGAGGCGACCGCAGAGGCGATCAACAGCGACGGGTGGTTTCACTCGGGCGATATCGGCGTCATCGACAAGGACGGGTTTTTGCGCATCACTGATCGCAAAAAAGACATCATCGTCACGGCCGGCGGCAAAAACGTCGCGCCACAAAACCTCGAGAACCTGGTCAAAAGCAGAAATCCGCTGATCTCACAGGCCGTCGTTCACGGTGACAAACGCAAATATTTGTCGGTACTCATCACGCTGGACGAGGACAGCGTGACCAAGTGGGCCAAAGACCACGGGGTCGCGGGCGACTACCGTGCCATCACTCAGTCCAAAGAGCTCAATGCCGTCATCGGCGCTGTCGTCAAGGATGTGAATGGATCGCTCGCGTCGTATGAATCGCTGAAAAAATTCAGCGTGCTCGACCACGACTTCATCGTCGGCGACCAGCTCACCCCCAGCATGAAAATGAAGCGCAAACACGTCAACGAGAAGTACAAGGACATCTTGGACGGTTTTTATGCCAACGACAAAGGCGGTGACTGAGTGAAGCGCGTGATGCGAGCGCCGTGGTTGGCGTCGATGCTGCTGTGCGCGGCAGGCGCTGTGACGGTCGCGCACGCAGCGGACAAGCCGCGCGTCATGACCGTCGACGCCCTCAAAAAGAAAGGGCTGGTTTTGCAAAAGACCGTCGACGTGGACCTCGACGGCGATGGCCGCAAGGAGTTGGTCGCAGTCGCGTCGTCGGACAAGGGGATTCAGCTCGCGATCGTCGGTGAAAACGAAGCTGGCGCGGTCGTAACCTTCGTTGCACCTCCGGCACTCGGTCA
>JAYTVG010000866.1:0-3596 GCA_043744135.1 Deltaproteobacteria bacterium
GTGCTCGCGACGTGGACAGGAAGTCCACTTGCTGTGCTCCTCGCCGGCGCCTAGCCACAAATCCGTACACCTCGCGATCCACGTTCACGGTGTGTTTAGGTTTCGAGGAGGGCGTTTGTCTTCCGCTTGTGGTGGTGTTGCCGACGCGCACCGGAAGTGCGCTTGCTGCGCTGCTCGCGACGCCTCGCCACAAACCCGTTCGCGATCCACGTTCACGGTGTGGTTTGGTTTCGAGGAGGGCGTTTGTCTTCCGCTTGTGGTGGTGTTGCCGACGGCGCTGCTGCGCGACTCGCCACACTCCCGCCAGCTCGCGATGTTGATGGCGGCGTCGGCTTGCTTCTCGGTCGCCCTCGCGACGTCGGCAGTGGCTTTTCTTCGCGGCATAAACACGGCATCGGGTCGGTTGTGAACCGCGTGCCGCATGCTGTGTGGATCGACGTCGTGCCCGCGGCACTGAGCGCAAACGCGCGTGCGCTAAAGGCTCGTGTGGGGGGCGGCAAGCTCGCTGTCGTCGTTAAAGCCAACGCATACGGGCACGGCTTGTCGATCGCTGCGCCGGCGTTTATCGCGGGCGGCGCCGATTGGCTGGTGGTGGATCACGCCAGCGAGGCAAGCGCGGTGCGCGCACTGTCCGGCCTGCACGACATCCCGCTGTATGTGTGCGGGCCCACCTTCGATTTTCAGGCGCCGACGTTGGTGGACGCGCGCGCGCGTGTGGTGGTCTACAGCGCGGTGCAGGTGGCAGCGTTAGCGGCGGCGTCGCGCGCTGCGGGTGTGGTGACGCCGGTGCACCTGAAGATCGAAACCGGCACCCACCGCCAAGGCCTTAGCCTGCCCGACGCGCTGGCGCTCGCAACATTGGTGAACGACAGTGTCGGGGTGGTGCTTGAAGGGGTCGCGACCCACTTCGCAGACATCGAGGACACCACCGACCTGCGCTTCGCGCACAGCCAACGCGACGCGTGGTTGGCAGCGCACCGGGCGCTGATCGCTGCGGGCCATCGCGTGCCCATCGTGCACGCCGCCAACAGCGCCGCCACCGTGCTTGACGCCAGCACCCACGGCACGCTGGTGCGCACGGGCATCGCCGCGTACGGGTTGTGGCCGTCGAAGGAAACCTACGCAGCTTACCTTGAGCGCCCCTCCCACGACGTCAAACTGGTGCCTGCATTGTCGTGGCGCGCGCGCTTGGCGCAAGTCAAAGACGTGCCAGCGGGCGGCTACGTGGGCTACGGCCGCACCTTTCGCGCCACCCGGGCATCGCGCATCGCCATCGTGCCGGTGGGCTATTTCGACGGCTACGATCGACGTCTGTCCAACACCGCGCACGTGTTGGTGCACGGTGCGCGCGCGCCGGTGCGTGGCCGCGTCTGCATGAACATGATCATGGTCGACGTCACCGACATTCCCCACGCGCACGCCGGCGACATCGCGACGCTAGTGGGCGCGGATGGCGACGAGCACATCGCCATAGAGCAGCTCGCCGCGTGGATGGGTACGATTCACTACGAAGCAGTCTCACGCTTGAGCCCGGAGCTACCGCGTGTGGCCTGGTCGTGACGGCGCTGTCTGCGCTGCGCTTACAAGCCGACGCGCTGTATATTTTAGATCAACGCGCGCTGCCGTTTGAACAGCTGTGGCTGCGCTGCACGACGGTAGAGGACGTCGCAGTGGCGATCGAAACGCTCGCGGTGCGTGGTGCGCCGGCCATCGGCGGAGCTGCCGCGTGTGCCTTGGTGCTCGCGGTGCGCACCGGCATGCCGTTGCCGCTCGCTGATGCGCGACTGCGCCGCACGCGCCCCACGGCGGTGAATCTGTTCGCGGCTTTAGATGCCGTCGGTGTCGCGCTCGACGTGCGCGCCGCCGCCGCGGCGTGGTTGGCCAAAGACGCCGAGATGTGCGCGGCGCTGGGTCGCCACGGCGCTGCGTTGCTGTCTGACGGCGACGTCGTCATCACCATCTGCCACACCGGGGCGTTGGCGACGTGCGGGCAGGGCACCGCGCTAGGTTGCATCCGTAGCGCGCGGGCGGCGGGCAAAGACGTGCGGGTGGTGGCGCTTGAGACGCGACCGTTGCTGCAAGGTGCCCGCTTGACGACGTGGGAGTGCGAGCAGCTGCAGATCCCTTGCACGCTCATCACCGACGCAATGAGCGCGCACGCCATCGACACGCTGGGCGTCAGCAAGGCCATGGTGGGTGCCGACCGCATCGCGGCCGACGGCAGCGTCGCCAACAAGATCGGCACCCGCACACTCGCTACCGTGTGTGCGGCGCACGAGGTGCCGTTTTACGTCGTGGCCCCGACGACGACCATCGATACCAACGCGGCCAACGGTGCCGCCATCGTCGTTGAGCAGCGCGCGGCCGACGAGGTGCGCTCGGTGCGCGGATCGCCCATCTGCGGCGCCCAGGTGGCGGTGTTCAATCCCGCGTTTGATGTGACGCCGCCGCATTTGATCGGCGCTATCGTGACTGAGCGCGGCGTGTTGCGCGCGCCGTTTATTTTCGCTGCTTGAAGCGAGGCAACAGCACGCACTAAGGCAGCGCGTCGCGCTTGCGGCCGTGCACGACGACTTGGTGCGCATCGACGTCAAACCCCGCCAGCGACTGCAGGCCCATGACGCTCAGCTGGTCCCAAGAGATGTCGTAGATGCGCCCCGTGTCGTTGTCGACGAAGTGGTGGTGCGGGCTTGTGACCGGGTCAAACACCACGCGTCCTGGCGCTATCGCCAGCGCGCGCAACAGCCCTTTGGCGGCAAACGCGTTAAGTGTGTTGTACACGGTGGCGCGCGAGATGCCTGGATCGTGCAGCTGCGCGTGCGCCCACACGGCGTCAGCCGAGGGATGGTCGCTGGTATTGAGCACGTACAGGGCGACCGCGACGCGCTGTCTGGACGCCTGGATCCCGACTTGGGCCAAGCGGTCTTCGATCTGCATGAGCCCACGTTAAGTTTCGTGTCACGTTCGCGCAAGTGCGCCGTGCACATCGCACGGGGTCAAACGGTCTCGCTTCAGCGTGCCTTGGCGTTTTTTGCGTTGGGGCTTGGCCGCTGCTGCGCGCTAGGTGGCGTCGTGTCGCCCGGTTTTTTGTTTTTGTTGTTGGTGACGGTGGTCTGCGCGGGCTGGGTGTTGCCAAACGAAATCCCAAACACGTCCGCGACGGCTTTGGCAAACCGCACCGCTTGGTAGTGGTCCTCGATGTTTTGCGCGATCGCCTTGCCGTTTTTGATGCGCCCGGTCGAAAACGGCAAGATGCTGCCGTCAACCGAATGCATCTCGATCGAGACGTCTTTAAAAAACGTGATGTCAACGAGCGCTGGCGTGCTGTCGTTGCCGACCATCAAGCGTGCAGGGACGCGCATGACGCTGAACGGAAACAAGTTCGCCGTGTAGCGAAAGCCCACCAAACAGCGCGCGTCCAACCGCCCGATGGCGAGCTTGCCGCGCGCTGGGGTGTCAAGGTCCACCTGAAGCACGTCGTTGGGCAGCGCGATTTCGACAAAGCCTAGACGTCTGACGGCGGTGCGGTCGCGGCCCACCACTTGCTGCGCGTCGCCCAGATAGCCGCCGATCTCGGGGCGGGTGTGAATGCCCGA
>JAYTVG010000867.1:0-3583 GCA_043744135.1 Deltaproteobacteria bacterium
GCAAGGCGAAGTTCGGCGACGCCGTCAAAGGGGCGTCGTTCACGCTGGTGACCGCGTCGTCACAGCCGCTGACGTTGAAGGAAAACGCCGACGACACCACGCACGTCAACAAGCCGGCCGGCAAAGGCAAGGTGCAGCTTAAAGCCACCATCGAGTACAGCGTGAGCGCGTCTGACGTCGTCAAATAGCGCAAACGCTCCGGGAGGGCGCGTCACGTGGCGCTACGCACCGTCGCACTACGAACCGCGCCTAACGCACACGTCGTCGACCAGCACACGTTGCGAACGTGACGCACGACTCGCGTGGCTAAAACACGTATTTGATGACGGGTGCGAAGCTGAAGGCGGGGATGATGAGCGGGCTGCCGCTGCCGGGCGTGATGGCGAGGTGGAAGTTGGCGTCGATCCCAACGAACGTATCGGGCAACAACGTGGCGTAGCGGATGCCGGCGCCGACACCAAAGTTACCGCCGTAGGCAGCCTCGTCCAAGTCGGGCGACGGGATCAAAAATGTGCCGCCGCCAAACACCTTACCCACGACCGCCAAGCGATCCAAAAAGTACCAAGAGCCGACGACGCCGACGTCTAAAAAGGTGATGCCGTAGTCGCGCGGTGAGTTCGCGCTGGTGGTGTACGGAGCTGCGTTTGCAACGAAGCCCGTGCCGAAACTCAGCTGGACGCCAAGCCAAGTGAACAGGTCGTAGCCGGCCGACAAGCCGATATAGGGCTGCAAGTTGCTCGTGGGCACCGGCTTGCACGGCACACCTGGATCGCACGTGTCGGCGATGGTCGAGCCGCCCAGACGGAAAAAACCGCCCAGGTCGCTTTGGGTATAAAAGCCCTGCTTGAACACGAAGCCGGTGGCGCCGCCCACCGAATCGCCCACTTTGGTGCCACCGACGGTCACTTCGTCTTGCGGTAACGCTGAGGTGCCCTCGCCGTCTTTGGCTTCGTCTGCGGGCTTCGCTGCGTCACCATCTGCAGGTGCCGGCTCATCTTGCGCCGCGAGCGCGAATGCGAATGGTGCAGTCAACGAAAGGTACGGCAGCGGCGCACCGTCGTCAGCGCGTGCCGACGCCGCTGGCGCAAGGAAAAAGGCAGAAACGGCAGCGAGCGCTAAAGCGTGAAATCGCATGGTGAGCGTCGTTAGCACCGTTGTGGAGTGATGCAAAGCCGATAGCGATATGGGCGACGGCAGCGCGTCTGGCAGCGTCGCAACACGGGTGCGAAAGCGCCTGACGAGAAAACCTGGTTGGCTCGACTGGGATTGAACCAGCGACCCCTACCGTGTCAAGGTAGTGCTCTACCACTGAGCTACGAGCCACCACGATCGTTGCGAACACGGCGGCTGTAACATTCCTCGGCCGCTTGTCAATGCCGCGGCGCGCTTGACCGTGCGGTTGCACTGCCGAACCCCGCTGGTACACATCACCTACTACAGCCCCATCGCCGCAAATCCGGCGACCTGTGAAACCATTTTTCGAGGTGCCCGATGCGTTATTCTTCCTTCGCTGCCGCTGCTTTTGTCTCCGTCGTCGGCGCCTGCACGCCCGCGGCACCCATCGACCCCAGCGAAAATCGCGGTGGTGAGGGAGAAGGCGAAGGAGAAGGAGAAGGCGAGGGTGAAGGTGAAGGTGAAGGCGAAGGCGAAGGCGAAGGGGAGGGTGAGGGCGAAGGCGAAGGCGAAGGCGAGGGCGAGGGCGAGGGCGAGGGCGAGGGCATCGCCGCGATCTACGCCGCCGTGGACGGTCCGCTCAACATCGCGCTCACTGGCGTCGTGGTCACAAACGTGGTGCCGACCGCCGTCGGCACGGACCCTGCGGGCTATTTCGTGCAAGACAACACCGCGACCGGCCCTGCGGTCTTTGTGGCTGCGGACCCGAGCACCGTTGCGGTCGGCGACATCGTTGATGCCATCGCCACCGAGCGCACCACGCTGGGCGGCTTGGTGCGCGCCACCGGCATCTCCGGCGTCGTCACCACCGGCACTGTCGACGTTGAAACGCTGCGGCAAGACGTCAGTTCGTTCGACGTGACAGCCCAGCTCGACGCGTTTCAAGCCGAGCTCATCACGCTCACGGGCGTCATCGCCACCGTCGGCACGCCAGGTTCGTCGGGCCAAGCGCACACAGCGCTGCAGGTGACCACCACAGGTGTGCCGGTCGCGAGCACCAACCTCGTGGTGCGCTTGCCCGATACCGTGGTGGCAGCCCTCGCACCGACGCCTGCGGTCGGCTGCAGCATCACGCTGCGGGGGAATTTGTGGCGCTTTACCAATGCCGCCAGCAACCGCGCGCAGCCGTCGGCGTGGGACGTCAGCGGCGTCACCATCGGCGCTTGTAACGCTGCGACGCTGGTTTCCGTGACGGTGGTCGGCAACAGCACCGTGGTGTTGGCGTTTTCGGCGCCCATCGCCGCCGCGAGTGTGACCAGCACTGGTGCGCAGTTCACGCTGTCTGCGGGCGGCACCGTCACCGCCGCCAGCGTCAACGGCCAAAACGTCACGCTCACCGCGGCCGCCCTGCCCGACGGCGACTACACCGTCACTGTCGGCGCTGGCGTCACAGACCAAAACAGCAACAGCATGGCGGGCCTCACCGGCAGCTTCACGGTGGGTGGTGCCGGCGGCGGCCTGGTGCTCACCGAGGTCGAATACGACGACGCCAGCGTGGACGATCGCGAATTCGCTGAGATCATCAACACCTCGTCGGTCGCCATCAACTTGGGCAACCTCGACTTGGTCGCGATCAACGGCGCAAACGGCGCCGCGACGAAACAACCGCTCAGCGGCACGCTTGCGCCCGGTGGTGTGTTTGTGGTGGGCCAAGTGAGCATCGAAGCCGCCGTGGTCGCTGCGGGCGCCACGTTTTTAGCCACCAGCTTGACGTTTCAAAACGACAACGAGGCCGTGGTGGTTTGGGACCGCGTCGCGCAAGTTGTCGTCGACGCGTTGTCTTACGAGGCCGACACCACGCAGGGGTCGATCGATGCCATCGGTGTCACCATCACCGGCGTCGACGGCTTTGGCGGTACCGACGCCACGGACAACACCATCTGCCGCACCCCCGCGCAGGCCGATGCAACATGGTCCATCTGCCCCCCAACCCCAGGCACCCCCTGATCACGAGCTGTACGTGACTGTGGCGTTGTTGCTTCGCTGCGGTGCTCAGTCACATAGAGGAACTATGTTCCTTGCGCTCCTCGCTCGCGCCTAGCCACAGTCACGTACAGCTCGTGATCCACGTTCACCGTGATGCCTTGTTTTGGGGAGGTCGTTTGTCTCCCGCTTGCGCCGTTGGTGGTGGCGCGGTTGATGCCGTCGGCGCTGGTGGGCGTGACGCCGTTGGTGGTGGCGCCGTTGATGCCGTCGGCGATCGCGTTTCGCGTTGGCGCTCGCACACTATCGTCCGCGAAAGACCGGCTGGCGTTTTTGCACCCACGCCTTGACGCCGTGCGTGAGGTCGTCGCTGCTTAGTGTTCGCGTGCGCGCGGCGTCGAGGGCGGCGGCGTCCGCTGCGGGCAACGCCACGCGCTGCAGCGCTCGCAGGGCGTGAAACATCGGCACCACCGCCAGCGGCGCACCG
>JAYTVG010000868.1:0-3582 GCA_043744135.1 Deltaproteobacteria bacterium
GGCCGAAAATGCTGCCAGACAAGCCGATGATGAGGACATACCAAGGCAGGTTCGAAGGTTTGACACCCATCGCCTTGTCGAGGCCGTGCACCGGGAATGGCGTGCACGCATCCCATTTAGAATATCCTGCGTCGCGAACGCGCTCGGCAGCTTTATAAATCACTTGAGGGTTCTCGTACTGAGCCAGGAGACCCCAAAGTTTGGGTGACTTTGTCATCAGTGTCCTCCCCCGTGTGCTTGCGTCGGGTCGTAGTGAGGATCAGCTTGCGGCATGATGCTCTTCACTTCGGCCATCGCGATGACCGGGAAAAAGCGCGTGAACAGCAAGAACAACGTGAAGAACAGGCCGAAGGTCCCGGTCAAAAACAACACCTCGGTTTGCGGCACGAAGTAGTCCCACGACGATGGCAGGAAGTCGCGATGCAGCGACGTCACGGTGATCACGAAGCGCTCAAACCACATGCCGATGTTGACGAGTGTCGCGACGATGAAGGTCACCGTCAGGTTGGTGCGCGCCTTTTTAAACCAGAAGATTTGCGGCGACAGCACGTTGCAGCCGATCATGATCCAATACGACCACCAAAACGGGCCGAACATGCGGTTGATGAACGTGAACTGCTCAAATTCGTTGCCCGAGTACGCGGCCACGAAGAACTCCATGGCATACGCGTAGCCCACGAGCGAACCGGTCAGCAAGATGACCTTGTTCATGTTTTCGATGTGCTTGACGGTGACAATGTCCTTCAGCCCCAGCCAAGCACGCGCCGGGATGATGAGGTTTTGCACCATCGCGAAGCCGCCAAAGATAGCGCCTGCGACAAAGTATGGCGGGAAGATGGTGGTATGCCAGCCGGGCAGCTGCGACACGGCGAAGTCGAAGCTCACGACTGAGTGCACAGACAACACCAAGGGCATCGAGAACGCGGCCAGCAGTTGGTAGGCCTTTTCGTAGGTCACCCAATGGCGCATGGAACCGCGCCAACCTAGGGCTAACAAGCCATAGCAAAACGCGCGGATCTTGTTGGGCGCGCGGTCGCGCAAGGTGGCGAAATCCGGCACAAGGCCCGTGTACCAAAAGAGTAGCGACACCGCGAAGTACGTCGAGACCGCAAACACGTCCCACTCCAGTGGTGAGCGGAAGTTCGGCCATAGGTTCATCTGGTTTGGGATCGGGAACAACCAGTAGTCGAGCCAGATACGACCGACGTGCAGCGTCACGCACGATCCCGCGCAAATGACGGCGAAGATCGTCATAGCCTCGGCGTAGCGGTTGATCGACGTGCGCCACTTTTGACGGAACAGATACAAGATTGCGCTGATGAGGGTGCCGGCGTGACCGATGCCGACCCAAAACACGAAGTTGACGATATCCCACGCCCAACCGACGGGATTGTTATTGCCCCAGATACCAGGCCCTTCCCAGTATAAAAATCCGACATATCCACCAAACAACGCCATACCCGACAACGCGAGCGCGAAGCCGAACCAAAAGCCGCTGGGGGTCTTGAGCACGGGCTGCTCGACGACCTTGCAGACAGCCTCGGTGATGAAGTGGAAGTCGTGGCCGCCACGAATCAGCTCCTCACGCCCCTCAACGGGATCGGGAAGGACGACGTCGCCGCGTAGGTTCATGTCATCGGGGAGCGTCCCCGCGGTGGATGCTGCGGTTGCCATATCAGCCGACCTCAGGATTGGTGTTCTTCACGCGGGCCAAAAATGTCGTGCGTGGGCGAACGTTGAGCTCTTGCAGCAGCTCATAGTTGCGGTCGCTCATCTTCAGGGCGTACACGCGGCTCGACGTGTCGTTGATGTTGCCAAAGGTGATGGCATCGGTCGGGCAGCTCTGCGCGCACGCGGGCGTGATGGCCCCGTCCGGCAACGCCTTGCGATCTTTGCCCGCGCGCTTGGCGGCCATCTTCGCTTCTTCCACGCGCTGCGTGCAGTACGTGCACTTCTCCATCACGCCGCGGTAGCGCACCGTGACGTTGGGGTTGCGCTGGAGCTTGAGGCTTTGCATGCGCTCCACTTTGTGGGCGTTGCGGTAGACGTTGCCGGTCACCGTGAAGTCAAAGTAGTTGAAGCGCCGCACTTTGTAGGGGCAGTTGTTGGCGCAGTACCGCGTGCCGATACAGCGGTTGTATGCCATCGCGTTTAGGCCTTCCTCGTCGTGCACGGTGGCAGACACCGGACACACGGGTTCGCACGGCGCGTTTTCGCAGTGCATGCAGTTGATGGGCATGTGCGCGGCACTTGGATCGTCGACGTCGCCCGTGAAGTAGCGATCGATGCGCATCCAGTGCAGCTCGCGACCAAGCAACACCATCTTTTTGCCCACCGAGGGAATGTTGTTTTCAGCTTGGCAAGCGACGGTGCACGCGCTGCAGCCGATGCAGGTGGTGAGGTCGATGACCATGCCCCACTGCTGCCCGTCGTAGTTAAAGCCGTCGATGGGCTGCTTGAGCATCGCGGGGCGGCCACTCCTTGCCGTCGCTGCCCCAGCGTGCTGTTCCTCGCCGCTGCCGTGCGCCTCGTTGTGCACGCGACCACTGCCGTTTTGGCTTTGGTCGATCATGCTCGCAGGCACATCGCCTTCGTGTGCAAACAACGGCTTGTCCTCGTACATCTTGAGCGACGACGTGCGGTAGATATTGCGGCGACCCAATGCCATGACGCGATCGTCGCCGCTTGCGCCCGACATCTGCGCAAACGTCAGCTCTTTCATCGGCGACGCGGGCGCAAAGAAATGATCCTGTGTGCTGCACAGCTCGATTTGACGATCGGTGCGCACGATTTTCACGCCGTACGCCATGCGACCTTTGAGCGGCAACAGCGGCGTGACGTCGACGCCGACGCCCGCAGCGACTTCGCCGCTACGCCGGCCAAAGCCCAAGTTCACCATCGCGGTGTACGGCGCCATGCCGGGCAACACGAACGTGGGCACATCCACCGACGCACCGTTGAACGTCAGCGTGACGATGTCGGCGTTGTAGCTGTTTTTGTGCACGCCCGACGTGATGCCCATTTCGCGCGCGAGCTGCGGTGACACGATGAGCGCGTTGTCCCAGCACAGCTTCGTCATGCTGTCGGGCAGCTCCATGGTCCACGACACGTTCGCCAGTCGCCCGTCGAGCACCGGCGAGGTCATGAAGCCGACTTCGATGTTGTCTTTGCCGAGCACAGGTGGATCGCCGAGCGCCGACAGCGCAGCAGTCACGGGCGCGGCGTCGAACGTTCCACCGGCGACGCGCGTTGCTTGTGCGATGACGCCGTCGTGCAGCGCTTGGCGCCACGCGGGGGTTGCTAAGCTCGACCACGTTTGCTGCACCAACTTGAGGTCGTCGGTGGAGTCGGCGCCAACCATTTGAGCAAGCAGGCTGACGCGAGATCGCGCACCAAACAGCGGCATGATGAGCGGCTGCACAATCGACGGCGTGCCGTCCCACGCTGCGGTGTCGTCCCAGCTCTCCAAGAAGTGACCCATCGGCAGATGCCACGTCGCCATTGCGGCGGTCTCGTCGTAACTCACTCCGACGTGAATCACGGTGGCGGCTTTTTTAAGTGTCTCCGCCATCTTCAGCGCAC
>JAYTVG010000869.1:0-1118 GCA_043744135.1 Deltaproteobacteria bacterium
CCCCGCCGACCAAAAAGAGCACCATCGCTTACGACGCAGACTCGAACTGGAGCGACCTCGTCGACAGCGCGTTTGACGTGCAGCCTACGACGGACGCCATCAAGTTCACGTCGCCGTCCAAAGAAGCCGCACCGGCACCTGACACGCCTGCGCTGATGGTCGCGCCCGCCGCACGCACGCCGACGCCCCCTCTTGGCGCAGCGCCGCCGCGCGCGTCGACGCCGCACGTGCACGCGCCGCAGCGTCGTTTCACACCACCGTCGTCGGCCGCAGCACCGACGCCGAGTCGGGGCGTGGAGCAACCGGCTAATCCATGGGTGCCCAAGCCGGCACGCGCCGAGGCCAAAGCGCGCCCCCGCGATACCCTCGACATGCTTCCGGCGCCGCTGGACAGCGAGGAGCTTGACGATCCTTGGGCGCTACACGGCAAAAAGCCTAGCGACGTCGCGATGCCGCGAGCTGTGCAGACCGCGCCCGCCGCTGACCCGGTTGGCTTTGATCCTTGGCGGGGCGACACGCTGCCTCCGGACGTGCCGGCTGCACACAACCCGCTCGAGTTGGTCGTCGACGAGGCTTTGCCTGCAGCCAGCGAGGCCCCGGCCGCGCCGACTCACGTCGCTTTTGGCGAGGCACAAAACGCTGCGCCACGTGCCGCGCCGCCGGCGCTCGCCGCGCTCGTCAACGAACTCACCCCGCTGCCCCGCGCACCCACCCCGATGGCTTCGCCCGCCGGCGCCGCGCGTGAACCGCTCACACGGTTGCGTACGCCACTGGTGAGTCCACCTGCGCGCCTCGGCCCCGCGGCGGTCTCCCAAGGGGACGACTTCGGCTATCGGATGCAAAAGACCGGCACCGTCGAGGTCGCGCCGGTGCGTGTCGATGTCGTCGCGGCGAGTCAGCCCCCAAAAGGCGAGACGAACGCGCACTCTCCGTGGGGAGACGAGGACGCGTCGGTGTTGGACTTAGACCAGCACGCGGCACCCTCGCCGTTTGATGCCTTGTTAAAAGGTGCACAGAGCCCGGCACCGGTCGTAGCCGTCGCCGCGCTGGCCGTCCCGCAAGATGACTCGATCATGGTGGTCGTCGACGAAATCGCCGAGTTGTTGCAGGGCGCGCGT
>JAYTVG010000870.1:0-12456 GCA_043744135.1 Deltaproteobacteria bacterium
ACTGCCCGTCGGCGTGTACATCATTCAGTTGGTGCAAGGGCAGACCGATGGCCAGGTGGTGTTGGTGGTGACGGACTTGAGCGTCGCCGTCAAACAGACCGACGGACGCGCCTTGGTGCGCGTGGCGGACCGCACGCAGCGCGCCGTCGAGGGCGCAGACGTCACCATCAAACGGATCGGCAAGCCGCCGCTGCGCAAAAAGACCGACGCCTTTGGTGAAGCGTGGTTTGACACGCGCGACGCGCGGCTCGTTGTGTTGACGCAGCGCCCAGACGCGACCAGCCAGCGCGTCGACACCGCCATCGTCGACACCGACTTTTACTCCACGCTGGCAGCTAGCCCTGACGTGTTCATGTACACCGACCGGCCGATCTACCGCGCGGGTGACGTCGTTAAGTTCCGCGGCATTGTGCGGCGGCCCGACGGCTTTTTTGCGCGGCTGTTTTCCACGCAAAGCACCGACCTTCGTATCGAGCTCGTGCCGGTCGCGGGTGATCCCGTCGCAGCCGTCAAGACCAAGGTGACACTCGACGACAACGGCAGCTTTACCGGTGAGTTCGACGTGCCCGCCAGCCAAACCGACGGCGTCATGCGTGTGCTCGCGTCGCTCGACAACCACCAACACACGGCCGAGCTGCGCGTGCAGGAGTACGTGAAGCCGACGTTCTTTTTGGAAGTCGCGACCGACAGCGAAACGGTGGTGCCAGGCAGCAGCATCAAGGCCTCGATCAAGGCCGAACGCTATTCAGGCGGACCACCACTTCACACAGCGTACGAGGTCACGGTAACGCGCTCAACCGTCGACGCGCCCGCTTGGGTCGATGATGCTGGCTTAGGTGGCACCGGAAGTGCCGTCACGTACGGCTCCGCATCGACATCGGAAGGCAAACTCTCCGTCCCCGATCGCGTGTACTCGTCGCTCGCGCTGCGTCTCGACGCTGGTAGCGCCAGCTACGACGACACCTGGGCATCGGCGCCGGCGTTTGATGACAAAGGCACCGCGCACATTGAGGTCGAGATCCCCGCCCTCACAGCGGGCGAGGAGCGCATCCCGTACAAGTACACGTTGACGGTGCGCGCGCGTGACGACCAAGGATCGTTCGCGGCATCTTCAGTGCCGCTGTTTTTGTCGCCCGTCGACGTGATGGGCGCACTGCGGCTGTCAAAGAAGGTTCAGATGGTGGGTCAGCCGGTGATGCTCACCGTCCGGTCGACGACGCTGTCGGGAAAGCCGATGGGCAAGGTGACCGGCGAGCTGCGTTTCGCCCACCAAAGCGTCAACGGCGACGAGCGCGAGGTCGCCCGACAAGCCTTCGTCACCGACGACAACGGTAGTTTTTCAATCGCTGCACCGACGCAACAAGCGGGCAGCGTGGTGGTGTCGGTGACCCTCGCTGACAAAAAGGGCGCGCGCTGGAGCGGTGAAGAACGCGCGCTGGTGGTGGGGACAGCTGGAGAGGCTGTGCAGTGGGTGCCCGAGCTATCGCTCACGTCCACGACCGACGTCGTTGAACCCAACGAGAAGGCTGAGGTCGTCGCGCTTTTGCCTGACGAGTGGGGCGCGGATGGCAAAGCCGCGGGCCCAGTGTGGGTGACGCTGTCGGGCACCTCGCTGTTTTCAACCAAGGTGATCGCGGCCAAAGGTCAGACGCTGGTCATCCCGTTTGACGTCGAGCGGCGCTTCGGCAGCGCCGTGTACGTGAGCGTCGCGTACCCAACACGCTCGGGGCGCTGGGAGGAACGCACCGCAGCGTTTCGCGTCGTGCCTCGGGAGCGCGTGTTGTCAATCGCGCTTGAGCCCGCGGCCGGCGAGTTGTTGCCGCTGACTGAGCAAAGCGTCCACATTCGCGTCACCGACTCAAGCGGCAGAGGTGTGCGCGCTCAGTTGTCCCTCGGCGTTGTCGACAAGGCGATCTACGCGGTGCAAGCAGAATTTCGGCCGAACGTCGTTGATTTCTTTTATCCGTTAGTGCGCAACAACGTCGCCACGTTCACGTCTGCGGAGTTTCAGGGCTACGGCTACGGGCACCTGTTGGCGCAGCGCGCAATGGACGCAGCCACGCGCTTCGCCGCCATCAAGCCACCCAAAAAGAAAAGCGACGAACGCGACACCGCATACTTCAACGGCGACATCCGCACGGACGCCGGCGGCGACGCCACTGTGACGTTTCGCCTACCATCGAATCAAACGCTTTGGACCGTGACTGCCGTCGCTGCGGATGCCAAAGGACGCGTTGGTGAGGGCGTGTCTGAGTTCGCCACGCGCGGCAAAGGTGGCGTGAGCCTGTCGCTGCCACAACGCTTGCGCATCGGCGATGAGGTGGACGGCGTGGTGCGTCTGTCACGCCCGGACAAGGACAAAGGGAGCGTGCTGAGCTTGTCAAGCGAGGTCGCAGGCCCAATCACCGCGCTGATGACGGCCAACACCGCAGACCTCAGCAGTGCGCGTGAGGCGACCGTCCCCATCAAACTGAAGGCAACCGCGCAGGGGCTCGCGAGCGTGAGCTTGACGACGACGGGCGGAGGGCTAACGTTCAAGGACAAAAAATCGGTACCCGTAAGCGCTGATGTGTTGCGCGACCACGCTGCAGTCTCGCGCGATGGTGCGGGCACACTCGAGCTCACCGTGTCCCCAGACGCGCAGACCACCGACGTTGCGTTGGTGTTGCAGTCGACGCTCGCGGACGCAGCGCTCGCCGATCTGCGCGAGCTTGTGGTCTACCCCTATGGTTGCTTGGAACAGCTGGTCGCAACCACCACGCCGAGCCTCGCGCTCATGGCCGCGCTGCAGGCGCAAGGCCGCATCGACGTGTTTGACACTGACACGCAAGGATTGTTGTTGGAGGCACGCTCGCGCGCACAACAGGGCGTGCAGCTGATTCTGCAAAAGGTAACGGCGTCGGGTGGCTTTTCTTGGTACGGCACCGACGACCCATCGGTGGAGATGACGTTGCTTGGTTTGGGTGCAGTCGCAACCGCGGTCAGCACAGCTGCCGTCAATCCAAAAGATCCACGCATCGAACGCAGCGTCAGGTTCTTGGAGGCGCAAGATCTCGACCCTGCGCTCGACAGCTGGCGTACCTACGTGCTGGCGCGCATCGACGGCAAGCGTGCCGCGGGCCGCGTGCGTGCGACGCTCGCCAAAGCAGGCGTAGGGAGTGCGCTTGACGGCGCGCTCGCAGTCTTGGCAGCACAAGCAGCCCACCTCGACGCCGAGGCCGGACTCGCTGATGCGGTGCGCGCGCAGGCAAGTCGCGCCAAAGATGCGCTGCTCAGCTCGAATGCTGGAGGCGACGATGACTGGCGTTACCGGCTGCCGCTCGGTGAAATCGGCGTGCGCGCCATCTTGGCCGACGCGGCGCGCGCGGCCGGTGGCGACGACGGTCGCGTGGCGGCCAAGGTGTTGGCGCTGTACACACACGAGGAATTGTCGACTCTCGACAGAGCGACCCTGCTGTTGCACACGTTACCATTCGTCACTTTCACAACTGAAGAACTCAAAACCATGCCGGCGCCGACGGTAAACGGTGCGCCCGCTGGGTTCACGGTTCGCGGCAGCGGCCTGGTGTTGGCGCTACCCGCTGGCACGCGCAGCGTCGCCGTCGGTGCGTTTAGCGGGATAGCGACGCTCACTGCGACGGTGCTGACGCCGTCAGCCACCGCGCCAGCCGTTTCAGACGGGTTTGTGCTCCAGCGCGCGTACTACTCGGTCGGCTCGGGCGTGAAGCGTGCGCTTGGCGTCGGTGAGTCGATCCGCCAGGGCGATATCGTGTACGTGGAGTTGACGATGGATCTGCGCGGGGCGCAGCCAGGTCGCTCCGCGTACACCGTGGTCGAGGACGCGGTGCCGGCAGGTTTCACGGCACTGCAAGAAGACAAAGGCTACCGCGCAGCCCCGTTGTCGTTGCCGCTGTCCGATGCGCGGGTGCGGCGGCGGGCATTTCAAACCGAGCGCGTCAGCTTCTTCATCGAATCTGACGCTTGGTGGATGGGGACGCCGCAGGTGCTCGGTTACGTGATGCGGGCAGACTTTGTCGGCAGCTTTTCCGCCCCCGCCGCGACCGCGCAAGACATGTACAACGTTGGCGCACGCGCACGCACCACACCGACACGGCTCAGCATCGTCGCGTCACAAAACGGCCGCTAGATGTTTTTGGTGGCGCTTGCCATCGCAGCCGGTGTCGGGACGCCGCAGTTTGTCTTGGGCAGCGACGTCGACCCGCGCGCGGCTGAGGTGGCGCAGCGCTCTTGGGTCGACAGTGACGCGGCACTCGTGGCCGCGATGCAGCATCCAACAACGCACCGCCTGACGCGCGTGGACATTCGGCGCTCGTTTGCGCTCGACAGACACCACGCGGCGAGTTCGCAGCCCGGCAGTATCGCCCTGCGCGCGGGCGCACTCAACGAGGCAGCGCTGCGTCACGAGGTTGCCCACCAAGTGCTCTTTTCCGCCTGCCCACAAGCATCGCGCGACGCGCTGTTTCACGAAGCATTCGCGACCTTCAGCAGCGGCGAGGCTGCGCTGTGGATCGACGATGTCTATATGCCGGTGACGCAAGCAGCGGCGATTTTGCGCGCAGGAGATGTCGACGCGCCGGCCGCCCGCCGCGCGATCGCCCGCGTGCTCGCGGAATCAACGCAACTCCCATCCAGCCTCAAGCGGGCGCTGATGCGCTGCGCTGACGACGCGCCTTGGGTGCCACTCACGGTCGAGAGCTTCATTGCGCATGACGACATCGGCGTCGACGCGCTGGTCGTATTGCACATCGCCAGCGGTGAGGTGCTAGCGACAGCCGGCGCGACCACAGCCCCGTTGCCCTTTGGCTCGACGCTCAAGCCCTTCGTGGTCGCGGGCGCCGCGGACGTACCTCCACAGTTTGCAAACCGTCGTAGCGACCCTGCGCGGCGCTGCGGTGACGCTGAGAGCCTCGACTTCCGCGAGGCGCTGCGGCTGTCGTGTAACGATTGGTTTTTGCAGTGGTCGCAACATGCACCGCAAGTGCACGCGTTTGGCGCGTGGGGGCCGGTGTTGTTGGCGCTGGGGTTGTCGCGGCTCCCGACCAACATGGCGGAAGCTATCGGGCTGACGTCGGCGCTGACCCTGTCCGCGCGCGATCTCGCGAACGCATACCGTTTGTTGGCGCTGTCCGATCACGAGGCCCTCGCCGCCCTCACCTCCCGCGGCACGTTGCGCGATGCACCTGGCACAGACGCGCTCGGTGACGCAGCAGCGAAGACCGGCACAGTCAGAGACGAACAATCGCGCGCGCAGTTGGGTTGGTTGGTGGCGGTGTCGGCGTCGTTGGTGGTGGTCCGCGCGCGCAGCGGCGTCGCCGGCCGCGACCTGGCCGCGGACGTTGCGGCGGATTTGGCGCGCTACACGAGACCGCAAGACGCGATCGCTCGCGTGCAGACCTTTGGCCTCGTCGACCCACACCTCGTGCAGGTGCGCTGTGACGGCTTAGGATTTTTGCTCGGACGCTCGCCTCGTGCACTGGATGGTTCGATGGATGTTGAGGTGGCGACGCGCATCGGCACGCTGGCTTGCGTCAACGGCGCGTTTGCCGCCACGGTAGCCGACGCGCCCCATGAGCGCCCTTACGCCGGCGTATTTCGCTGGCGGTGCCCGCCACCCACGCGTGCTGCGGCGGGGGTGAGCGAGCGACAGCGTCGTGCGCGCGAAGGGTCGTGCGTCGTGTTCGAGACGCGCGCGGCGCGTTACACCACCGGCGTGCTCGCCGCCGAAGATGCCAACATCACCGGCGCCGCGCGCGTCGCGCTAGGACAAGTCATCGCGCACAATTTGACGCACGCAGATGAGCGCCACGGTGGTCGACCGGTGTGCGACACCACGCACTGCCAGGTTTTTTTGGGCACTGCGCCAAACGCTCGCGACGACGACAGTTTGCTGTTTACGCCAGCGCTGTTGTCGCGCGGCGCATGGCATGCCTTTAGCGCTGGTGGCACAGATGCGTGGTCGATCACGCGCCCACGCGCAGGTCTCAGCACGCAGCTCGGACGTTTTTCTCGCCTCTACGTCGACGGCATCGACCTCGTCGCGATCGTCGATGACGCCGGCAGCGATGTAACGCAACGCGTGTCTTGCGAGCGGCTGCGTGCGTTGATGGTGTTGCCGGCGTGTCCCACGCAGGTGAGTTGGACGAGTGTCGATATCACCGTGCGCGGCGTCGGGCGCGGTCACGGCCTTGGGCTCGACGTGACAAGAGCGAAAAGCGAAGCGGCAACCGGCGCGACCGCGCTTGAGATCCTGCGCGACGCATACGGATCGAAACGCTAACCCGCGCACAAACTTCAGATGCCAAATCGGTAGCCAACGACGACGCCGAGTCCGATCGGCGGGCCAGCGTCGCTGTTGGCGCCGAGTGAACGCGCGATGTTGTAGCTGTAGCCGGCGCGCAGATCGGCTTCGACGACACCTGGGCCAAGGCGGTATCCGACGCCGACAACGGCTTGCGTGGCGAGCGAGGGCTCGACGGATCGTGCGTTGTTACGTGACACATCTGACATCACGAGCCCTGCACCACCGCCGACGTGCAGCGTCATCGCGTCCCACAGCGACGGACGCCATGCGCCTTCGAGCAACAGTGGGAAGTCACGCCGGTCGACGCCGTCGCCCAACAGCGATTGAAGCATCGCGAGATCCAAGCCTGCATGCAGCGCACCGTCGAGCATGGGCAAGCGCAACAACAAGCTCAGCGCCGGCCCGATGCCGAGATATCCCGCGTTGTTGTTGGAGACGTTGCCGGCCAAGCCCGTGCCGATCAGCAAAACCGCGCGCGGCCGTGCGCGCAACTGCACCGTGCGCTGCGCGGTGACGTCGTTGAGCGTGGCGACCAGCGTCGCTGCGCCGTCGGTGGTGCGCGCCGCGGGCACGAAACGCGCGCGCAACACCGGGGTGCCCGCGCTGCTATCAACTGCGGCGCCGACCACGTCGCCCAACGCTGGGTCGACGGTGATGCGCGCTTGCGCTGGCGACAACGCGTTACCTGCCGCGTCGCTGACGCGCACGACGATGTCCAGCGATGTGCTGCCATCGGCGAGCACCGGCGGCAGCGCGCCGAACTCCAAGCGTGCGGGCGCGCCGCACGACAGCGCGATGCGGTGGCTGCCAACGACCTCGCCGCCGGGCAGTCGCGCCGTGATCTGGGCGCTGGGATGGGCGGCCACGTCGGTCGCCGGCACCACCCACGACAGCGTACGGACGGCGCCGTTGATCGCGGTTGAGTCGATGCGACCGTAGTCAACGTCGACGCTGACCGCCGACGCAGGTACCGCGTTGTCTGCGGCATCAAACACCTCAACGGTCACGGCCACCTCGCGCGGCGCGTCGGCGTTGAGCGTGTCTGTTGCGACGAACTGCGTGCGGGTCGGCCGTCCCGACAACAACGTGATGGTGCGCTGTGCCACCGCCTGCGGCGCGTCTTTGAGCGCAACGTCGACAGTCGCGCTGCCGCTGGCCGCCACACCCGGGTGAAACGCCAGCAAAAACATCCCCGGCGCGACCCCACCAACGAGGTCGACGTTGCCCGTGCTTGCGCGCGCGTCGAGATCGGCCGCGAACAGCGGCTCACCTTTTTTGTCGACGGCGAACGCCAGCAAGCGCGCGACGCCCGTCGCATCCGCCGTCGCCACATCGTCAAGTGCCAGCAACGCCACGCGCAAAAACGTCGGCACCGCGAGGTCGATGGTCTTTTGTGATGTGTTGCCGAGCGCATCGACGCTCTTGGCGACGGCACGCTCTGGTCCTGGCGGCACGACGATGGGCACGCGCGCCTCAGCGTCGCCGCCGGCGACAGCTTGTGCGGTGACGGGTCCGAAGCTCTCGTTGCCGACGTAGACGGTGACGGCGCTGCCCGGCTTGGTCTTGACGACGGTTTGCCCTTGCCCCCACAAATGCAGCGGCAAAAATCCGACCGACGTTGTGCTTTTGGTGTCGATGACCGCGAGCAAGATCGCAACGTGCGGAAAGCGATCGGCAGGCGGCGTGTAAATGGCGCGCCACACGCCGGCAGCGGTGCGCTGTGGGGCCGAGATGCTGCCGGCAGACACCGATAGCCGCGGTGGTGCGACGTCGAGCGCTTCGCCTGCGGGCGTCTTGGCCTTGATGGTGACGGACGCGCGCTCAGTTTCACCCAACACGATGCGCGGGGTGTCGACGGAGAGTTGCACCGCGCTCACGTTGAGTGAGGGGGCAGCAAGCGCTCCCGTCGACCACGACGCCACGCAGCTCACAATCAGGAAGACGGCACCACCACGCACGATGGCTGCAAGCTAGCGCGCCGGCTTGGTGATTCCTCGTTTTTGGCCGACATCAGGCGGCGCCGCGCACCTTGAGGGTCGTCTTCATCTCTTTACCGGTCTCTTTGTCATGCGCGGACATGCTCAAGATTCCCTCGACGTTGCAGTCAAACACCACCTCGACTTTGACGCTGCCGCGCGGCCCTCGGCGGATGCCCGAAAACTCAAACTCGCCGAGCAGTTCGTTCTTTTTCGCTTCCTTGTGGTCGCCTTGGTAGATGCGCATCGTCAGCTCGGCTTGGTCGTCGTAGCTGGTGGTGAACGACTGCGACTTTTGGTTTGGCACGCTGGCGTTGCGCTTGAAGATTTCGTGGAGATCGCCGTCGGCGCGCTCGATACCGATCGCCATCGGGATGACGTCGAGCAGCTGAACCTTATGCTCTTGCACGTCGGTCTCAAGCGAGTGTGCGTACAAAGCCGCGCCGACCGCGACCGCTTCGTCGGGGTGGACGCTTTTTGCCGGCGGCTTGCCGAAGTACTCGAGCACGGCGCGTTGCACCGCGGGCCAACGGGTCTGACCACCCACCAACAAAATTTCGTCGAGCTGGTGCACCTGGATGTTGGCGTCTTTGATCACCATGTCGGCGATCTCGATGGTGCGTTTGACGAGCGCGTCGGTGAGCTCTTCGTACAGCTTGCGCGTGATGACGAGGTTGATGTCGAGCGGTGTACCCTCGGGCGTCATGGTGACAAACGGGATCGAAAACGGCGCCTCGGTGCGCGCGGACAAGTCGATCTTCGTGCGCTCGGCGAGATCTTTGATGCGCTGCATCGCGATCGGATCCGTTGAGAGGTCGATGTTGTTTTTCGCCTGGAAGTCGTCGATGACGTACTTGATGAGGGTGTTGTCCCAGTCGATACCACCCAAAAAAATGTCGCCGCCCGTCGCGCGCACTTCAAAGGTGCGACCGCGAATGTCGATGACGCTCATGTCAAAGGTGCCACCCCCGAGGTCGTAGATGGCGACGGTCTGGTTGAGGTTCCTACGAATGCCGTAGGCCATCGCCGCCGCCGTCGGCTCATTGATGATGCGCACGACTTGCAGGCCAACCATATCGCCGGCTTCTTTGACGGCTTGGCGCTGCCGGTCGTTGAAGTACGCAGGCACCGTGACGACGGCGCGCGTGATCGGTGTTTTCAGGTAGTCCGATGCCACGGTGCGTACGACGTTGAGGATCTTCGACGACACTTGCTGCAAGTTGAAGTCCTTGTCGCCGAGGCCGATTTGCACACCGCCCTCGCTGCCGGGCTTCATGTCGTAAGCGAAGTACTCGCCCATCTTTTTGACGAAACCTTCTTGGTAGTCGCGACCCACCAGACGTTTGGCGCCGTACACCGTGCGCCGGGGGTTCAACAGCCACTGGCGCTTGGCCTCATAGCCGACCAGCTCGTTGCCTTTGTCGTCGAGCGCAAAGATCGACGGGATGGTGGTCTCGCCGCCGCGGTACGGGATGATCTTCACATCGCCGCTGTCCTCGACGATGGCGGCACACGAGTTCGTTGTGCCTAAGTCGATGCCGATAATTTTATCGATGCTGCTCACGACAACCTCAAATTTCTTGTCCACCGCACAGGTTGCTGAAATGGCATTTCAGCGACGTTTCGGAGATGGATCAGTCGAATGCGTCGACCTTGGGAGACGGATAGTCGAATTCGTCGACCGTGGGAAATGAACGCGGATGTCACCGAGCTTGGTAGGTGAACCATAAATGCCGCAGACGTTGGGAGGGTGAACAACAAAACGTCACCGACCTTGGCAGGGGAACACAAAAACTTCGCCGACGAATCGTGCCGTTTCGCAGGCTTACACCGCCTGGCGGTCCGTCGACAAGCTGCGCTCGCTCAGCTGCCCGGTGACGTGCGTCAGTGCGCCGGCGAATCGCCCGTGCCGAGGGCTGTCGGGGCTTCACGCGGGGGCACGATGAACGACAACGGCCGCCGCAAAAACCGCATCAACACCGCGCGCCCTAAGCCCACCACGTCTGCAAGCGCAACGTTGCGCGCGCGCAGAGCGACCGACAACGCCAGGGCGAAGCTCACGCCGAAGTTGAGCAAACCGATGCACGCGATGCCCACCACCGCCCAACCAAAACCACCGCGCGCGACCTCCACCGGTCCAAGTGAGCAACCTGCCAGCACCAACGCGCCGGTCGACAGCGTCACGTGGCGCACGTCGAGCGGCAGGCCAAAAAACTTTCCAAAGATCGGCGTGGCCGCGAGCAAAAAGCCCAATGACACGTTGCCGCCCACACCTGAAATGTTGCGCGACAGGGCGCGCGCCAGTTGCTCGCAGCGCTTGGCGCCGATGAGCCGCGCTAGCCGACGATGTTTTGCGATCGCTTCGGGAAGGCGCCGGTACACGGTCCAGTTCTCCACCCACCCAGCGATGATCGACGACGCCCACAGCACACAGCCGGTGAACGCCGCAAAAAACAACGTGCCGCTGGCGATGGGGTTGAGCGAGTGCACGACGTAGTGCGCGGTCTCCGCATCCAAAAACGGTGCGCGCGTCAAGCCGACCACCGCGAAATGCAAGCCGACGGCAGCGGGGATCACCATCCCCAAGTTGCCGATGACCGCCGCGAGCTGCGAACGCGCTGTGCGCGCGATCTGGTCGACCAGCGCGTCGAGGCCACCGCGTTGATCGAGCGCTGCCGCGAGCGCCGCAGCGGTCATCGACGGCTGCTTGGTCGCAAGCGTGAAGCCGAGCCCTTGCATCAACACGAAACTGCCCGCGTAGTTGAAGCCCGACAGCAGCCACTCAAAAAACAGCGGTGCCTTCAGCCAGCCGACCAGAAATTTCAGCGCAGTGGTGAACGCGGTCAAAAATCCGCCGCCCGCCGCCGATGTGATCATCTGATGGTACTGCGCGCGTGTCGACGTGATGTAGTGCTCGCCCGTCTCCCCTGCGCGCTCGATGATCTTGCGCGCCAACAGCCGACTGTTGCTCTTCACGACAGCGCCGATGGATCGATCGCTGATGCCTGCGCGCACCAGCTCTTTCAAAAACCACACCGCGTGCGGCCCAACCTCGTCGTCGTTGTCGAGCAGCTGACGCAGCGCTGCCAGGCGATCGAGCAGCAACCCGAGCAAGTCGAGTCGAAACACCAGGTCGACGCTGACGCTGCCCTCCTCCAGGCGCGTCATCACACGCGCGAGCGCGGCGCGGCAAGCCTCAATCAGGTGCACGCAGCGCGCGCGCGCCGCCATCGGGTCGGTGTCCCCGAGCACGCGCTGCTGCACGATGGCGTCGCAGACGCGTGGCAGCTCCAAAAATGGACTGGCGCGCAAGCCGGCGGCTGATTCGCTCGCGGCGGCAAAATGCGCACCGCCAGCGCGCGCGCGGATGTCTTCATCGACGCCGATGCTGGCGATGCGCACGGACAATACCGAGATCGCGCTGGCGACGTCGTCGAGGATGCGCACACGCGCATCTTTCCCTGCGTCACACGACAACAACTGCGCGACCAGATCGAGCACTAGTCGCGGCGGCGCTTCTTGCAACCACGCGAGCGCATCGTCGTCAGCAAACAAGCGCGACGTCAGCGCAGCGAGGTCGGCGTCGTCCGGCGGTTGCGGTAAGAATTTGCGCGCCATGCGGTCAGCCAGTTCAGAAAACACCCGCAGTTCAGCTGGTAAACCGGTGCGCGCGAACAATTTGAGCGCCGACGACTCCGCGATCACGCTGCACACCAAACGCGACAGCGCCATGCGCCATGCCGAAGAGGCGCGCATGAGCTCCACGAGCAACCACAAGCGTGCCGCGCGCGTCTGCCCAGTGACCGCGGCGTCCGCGGGCAGCGCCACGACGCGCTCCTCAGCGAGCCACGTGCACAGTTGCTCGAGCGTTTCCAAGCGGCCGGCCAACGGTCCCGCCGGCTGCATGCCGTTTAAGATCCGATCGAGCGCCGCGCCCACCGGCATCGGCACCGCGGGTGCGATCGCAGCGATCAGCGCCTTGACGTCGGTGGTGGGTGGCGAAGCGACGTCCATTTGGCGCACCTTACGCTGCAAATCCTGCGACCTCCAAGGGCTTTGCGCGCGCTATTGCGCAACCAGCAGCACGTCGACGGGGAGGCTCGAACCACCGGGCGCCATCCACGACAGCACGCGCGGCCCGGGCTCGACAGCGCCCAC